>CAXTOC010000001.1:0-47257 GCA_964245725.1 uncultured Acetobacteraceae bacterium
AGGCGGTAGCATTCCGACAGCCGGTGGCTGACGAACACGACTCCGATGGAGTCCTTGCGCAGCGCCTCGACGGCGCCGAACAGCACCTCGACCTCCGCCCCGCTCAGCGCCGAGCTCGGCTCGTCCATGATCACGACGCGCGCGCCGAGCGAGACGACGCGGGCGATCGAGACCATCTGCTGCATCCCGAGCCCCAGGCTGCGAAGCGGCTGACGCGGGTCAATCTCGAGGCCGTAGCGCCGCAGCACTTCCTCGGACTGCCGGATCATCAGCGCCTGGTCCGTGAGGCAGCCGAGACGGCGCGGCTCGCGGCCGAGATAGATGTTGGCGGCAACGCTGCGGTCGGGGATCAGGTTGATCTCCTGGTAGACAGCGGCGACCCCGGCGTGCTGGGCGTCGCGCGGGCTGTCGAACGCGACCGCCTTGTCCTCCAGCCACATCTCGCCGCTGCTCGGCTTGTGGAAGCCGGTGAGGATCTTGATCAGCGTCGACTTGCCGGCACCGTTCTCTCCCATCAGCCCGTGCACCTCGCCGGCCTTCAGGTCGAACGAGACGTCGCGCAGGGCCGACACGTTGCCGAACACCTTGCTCAGGTTGCGGGTCCTCAGGATCATCGGCGGCAGTCCACGCGGCGAGGCGGAGGCTCCGTCCCACGGCCGCTGCGCCTCCCGGCTGGACGGATCACGATGGTCCCTCTCTTTCATCGGGACGCCGCCGGCCCGAGAGCGTGACCGGCCCGATCACGCCTCGCCCGTCGGCCTGTGCAGCGGCGTCTGTGGGCCGATCTAGTAGGGCGTGCCCTGCTTCAGCGCCGCCGCGGCATTCGCCCTGGTATAGAGACCGTCCTTCATGATGAGCTTCTGCGACACCGGCTTGCCGGCGAACCACCCGTCCAGCGCCTGGAAGGAGAGCGGCCCGAAGCGCGGGTTGGTCTCCACGTCGGCCTGTGCCCGGCCGGCCGCGATCGCCTGGACCAGCGTCTTGGTGCCGTCGATCGAGACGATCGCGATGTCGCGGCCGGGCCGCTTGCCGCCCTGCTGGATCGCGCGCATGGCGCCGAGCGTCATGACGTCGGCGTGCGAGTAGAGCGCGGTCGCCGTCGAGTGCGCCAGCAGCATCTGCTCCATCACCCGCTGCGCGTCCGTCGCCGACCAGTTGCCGGTCTGGGCCGCCAGCAGACGCATCTCGGGATGCTTCTTCAGCCCGTCGGCGAAGCCCTGGGTGCGTTCGGTCTCCACCGCATTGCCGTAGGCGCCCTGTATCTCGACGATCTCCCCCTTGTCCCCGGTGGCTGCAGCCAGCGCATCGGCGGAGCGCTGCCCCTGCACGTAGAAGTCCGAGCCGATGTTGGTGATGAAGTTGCGGCACGGCGTGCCGGCGGTCACGCGATCGATGGTCACCACCGGAATGTTCTTCGCCGCCGCCTGCTCGAGCGCCGGCTGCAGGCCGGTCGCGTTCAGGGGCGCCACGATGATCGCCTTGGCGCCCTGGCTGATCATGCTCTCGATGTCGGCGACCTGCTTGGCCTGGTCGTCGTTGGCGTTGGTGTAGAGCAGCCGCGCGACGCCGAGCTTCTTCGCCGTCGCCTTGACGGAGTTCGTCTCCGCCGCGCGGAACGGGTTCTGCTCGTTCTCGGACTGCGAGAAGCCGACGATCATGCCCGAAAGCGACGCATGGCTCGGCGACGGGTTGGTGCAGGTGGCCGAGGAGGTGGTGCCGACCACCTGGGCGCCGGCCTGATCGGTCGCCTGGGCCAGCGCGGGGGCCGCGAGCAGGCCCGAGAGCACACCGGCAGCCAGCGAGGTCCCGAACCGGAACCCGAACGACGCCTGTATCATGATCGTCTACCCCCTGGTCGCGAGTCTGATCCGGCTCGTCTGTGCGGCCTCGTTGACCCTGCTTCGGCGCGAAGCTTATGAACCTGGGTTATGTCTGACAATACGCCGTTCGGAGAATATTTGGCCCACCCCCGGGGGACATGCCAGGCCGGAGCGGCGCACACTGTCGGGCCGGGTCGTGCTGGGCTATCGTGCGACGCCTTCGCCGGGTGCCGGGGCGTGCCGTGCAGGTTCAGGCGTCAGGAGTCCCGGCAACCAGCGGGAGGAACATCATGTCGATCATCGCGCCATCCGAGACGAGGCCGGACGATTCCGCGCCCGACATCATCGGCGACGCGGCGACGCTGCGGCGGGACGGGGTCGTCGGGCTGAAGGCCGGCCTGCCGCGCGACTGGGTCGCGCAGCTGAACGAGGACATGATGACCGCGTTCTGGGAAGCCATCCAGCGACCGGGTGGAGCGATCGGGCGCGGCCCGAGGCGCTGGTACGTCGAGCTGCATCCCGAGGCGCTGCGCGGCTTCGCGACGCTGGCGACGCATCCCTGGGTGACCGCGATGGCGACCGAGATCCTGGGTCCGGAGTACCAGATCGTCGAGGTGGGGTTCGACACGCCGTTCCAGGGTGCCAAGCACCAGCCCTGGCACCGCGATTTCGCCTCCCCGCCGGAGACCTTCAGGGACAGGCGCATCACCTCGCTGGCCTTCAACGTCACCGGCGTCGACGTGACCTCCGACATGGGACCTTTCGAGGTGGCGCCCGGCACGCAGTGGGATGATGGGCGCGACTGGAACCACGAGATGTTCCCGCCGGAAGCGATCTGGGGCCGCTTCGCCGAGCGCGGGGTGCGGAAATACCCGCAGATGGGAGACATCTCCTGCCGGTCGGCGCTCACCGTGCATCGCGGCACCGCGCATCCGTCGCCGATCGCCCGTCCGGTCCTGGTGCTGGGTTTCGATGCGCCGGGCGCCGGCCACGCCGCCCTGCACGACATGATGGTGACGCAGCGCTACCACGACGCGCTGCCGTCCGCGTTGCGCGACCACCTGCATTGCCGCGTCGTCGAGACGCTGGTGCCGATCACCCAGAAGCACGACATCGAAGGGCTGGTCATGGGCTAGCGGCACCGCCCGCCGCCGCTCCCGGCACGTCCGACATCGAGGAGAACATCATGGCAGCCGCTCGCACGGTCTTGATCGCGGGCGTGCACGGCGTCATCGGCCGGGCCGCCGCGCGTCGTTTCGCCGCGGCGGCGGACACGAAGGTGTACGGCCTGTCGCGCCGCACCGACGGCGTCGTGCCGGGCGTCGAGCCGGTCGCCGTCGACCTGCTGCGGCCCGACGATGTGCGCGACAAGCTGGGCAGGCTCAGCGACGTCACGCACATCGTGTTCGGCGCCTACCTGGAGAAGCCGACGGCCGCGGAGAAAAGCGAGATCAACGTGGCGATGCTGCGCAACCTGCTCGACGTGGTCGAGCAGAACGCCCCGGGGCTGCGGCACGTCACCTTCTACCAGGGCGGCAAGGCGTACGGCGCCGATCTCGGCCCGTTCAAGACGCCGGCGCGCGAGGACGATCCGCGTCTGATGCCGCCCAATTTCTACTACGACCAGGAAGACCTGATCCGCGCGCGCAGCGCGAGCGGCGCCTGGAGCTTCACCGCCCTGCGCCCGGAAGCGGTCTGCGGCTTCGCCCTGGGCAACCCGATGAACCTCACCATGGTGATCGCGGTCTATGCCGCCCTGTCCAGGGAGCTGGGCCTGCCGCTGCGCTTTCCCGGCAGTGACGCGGCCTACCGGGCGCTCTACCAGGTGACGTCGGCCGACATCCTGGCGGAGGCCGCGGACTGGGCCGGTGTGAGCGAGGCGGCGCGCGGCCAGATCTTCAACATCACCAACGGCGACTATTTCCGCTGGCAGCATCTATGGCCGAGGATCGCGCGCGCCTTCGACATGGACGTCGCCGAGCCCGTGCCGACGCCGCTCGCGACCTACATGGCCGACAAGGGGGGGCTCTGGGCGCGGATGATCGAGAAGCACGATCTGCGACCCATTTCCTACGAATCGCTCGTCTCCTGGCCCTTCGGCGACTTCATCTTCAACAGCGGCTTCGACAACATCAGCAGCACGATCAAGGCGCGGCGCGCGGGCTTCCAGTCCTGTATCGACACCGAGGACATGTTCACGGTCTTCTTCGACCAGCTGCGCGCCGAGCGGATCATACCAGCCCGATAACAAAAACAAGCAGGGAGTGACGACATGAACTGGACCGCGCTCGCTGGCGGCGATCCGCCGTTCGGCCGGTATTCTCCACTGCCGCTGGGCGATCTCCCCGGCACGCGTTTCCCCAATCCGTCCGTCGAGGTTCTCGACAGGCGTTTCACCGCCAAGCAGGGGAACGCCGCGATCCAGCGTCTCGCGACCGGGTTCGGCTGGGCCGAGGGCCCCGTCTACTTCGCCGACGGCGGCTACCTCCTGTGGAGCGACATCCCGAACAGCCGAATCATGCGCTGGCTCGAGGAGGACGGCCACGTCAGCGTCTTCCGCGCGAACAGCCACCACGCCAACGGCAACACCCGCGACCGCGAAGGGCGCCTGCTGACGTGCGAGCACGATTCGCGCCGGGTCACGCGCACCGAGCGGGACGGCAGCATCAGCGTCGTGATGGACGCCTACGACGGCAAGCGCCTGAACGCGCCGAACGACATCATCGTCGCCTCGGATGGCGCGATCTGGTTCACCGATCCCGGCTACGGCATCGACGGGCCCTACGAGGGCCACGCGGCGGACGCGGAGCTCGGCCGACACGTCTATCGTCTCGATCCGGGGGGTGAGGCGAGCATCGTGGCGGACGACTTCATCCGCCCCAACGGCCTGGCGCTGTCGCCGGACGAGCGTCGGCTCTACGTCGTCGATAGCGGGATCACCCATGGCGGTCCGTCGCATATCCGGGTGTTCGACGTCGAGCAGGGGCACTTGCGAAACGGACGGGTGTTCGCGGAAGATTTCGCGCCCGGCTTCACCGACGGGCTTCGCTGCGACATCCAGGGCAACGTGTGGTGCAGCATGGGCTGGGCCGATCCCGGCGAGGACGGCGTACGATGCTACGCCCCAAACGGGGACCTGATCGGCAAGATCCATCTTCCCGAGACATGCGCCAACCTCTGTTTCGGCGGAAAGAAGAACCACCGGCTGTTCATGGCGGCGAGCACGTCTCTGTACGCGGTGTACCTCAACACCGCCGGGGCCGCGTAGTCGCGTTCCGCCGCGACGGTCGGTCCGGGACGGCCGCGGAGCGGGAACCGTCTCGAGGGTAGGCACGGGGAGGATCTCGGCATGTCGATGAGCGCGGCAGGTGCGACGACCGCGGGCACTCGAAACCAGACCCTCATGCCGCCGGCGCGGTGGCTGATGGTGTGGCTGTGCTTCATGGCGCTCGCGGTCAACTACACCGATCGCGCCAATCTCGCCGTCGCCGCACCCAGCATCAGGCAGGCGCTGCACCTCGACAGCACCACCATGGGCTTCCTGCTCGGCTCGTTCTTCTGGACCTACGCCATCATGCAGCTTCCGGCCGGCTGGCTGGTGGACCGGTTCGGCGCGCGCCTGATGTTCCCGATCGCGGTGTGCTGGTGGTCGCTGTTCACCGCCTTGACCGCGGTGGCCAACTCGGCGGCAGCGCTGTTCGGCTTTCGCCTGCTGCTCGGCGCCGGCGAGGCAGGCGGCTACCCGTCCTCCGCGCGCGTGGTGGCACGCTGGTTCCCGCCGCACGAACGCGGCATCGCCTCGTCGATCTTCGACTCCGGATCGCGCGTCGGCAACCTCGTGGCGATCCCGCTCTGCGCCTGGCTGATCAGCTCGTTCGGCTGGCGCGCCTCGTTCGTCGTGACCGGGCTGCTCGGCTTCGTCTGGACCGCGGCTTGGCTCGCGATCTATCGCAAGCCCGAGCGCCATCCCGACGTCACGCCGGAGGCGCTGCGCGAGATCGAGCAGAGTCGCGCCGCGCCGGCGGTCGACGAGCCGGCGATAGGCTGGTCGTCGCTGTTCCGCTATCGCACGGTCTGGGGCATGATGATCGGGTTCTTCTGCCTCAACTTCGTCATCTACTTCTTTATCACCTGGTTTCCGACCTACCTGATGTCGGCGCGGCACTTCTCGCTCAAGCAGTTCGGCGTCCTCGGGCTGATCCCCGGCCTGATCGCGGTGCCGGGCGGCTGGCTCGGCGGCTTCACGTCGGACTGGCTGTATCGCCGCGGCTGGAGCCTGACCGCGGCACGCAAGACCTGCCTCGTGGGCGGCATGCTGCTGTCGTCCGTCATCACCTTCGCCGCCATCGTGCCGGCAGCGTGGATGGCGCTGGCGCTGTTCGGAGTCGCCTACGCGTCCCTCGCCTTCACCGCGGCGAGCATCTGGTCGCTGCCCGGCGACGTGGCCCCGACGCGTGCCCATGTCGCGTCCATCGGCGGGATCCAGAACTTCGCCTCCAACCTCGCCGGCGTGGTGACCACGAGTTTCACCGGCGTGATGCTGACCATCACCCATGGCTCGTTCGCGATCCCGCTCGCCACCGCCGGACTGCTCTGCCTGCTCGGTGCCGCGAGCTACCTGTTCATCGTCGGCCGGATCGAGCCCCTGCCGGCGATCGCGTCACGTCGCAGCTGAGGCGCGCTCGGGCGACCAGCGTCGGGATCCACGAGACCGGTCAGGCCGCCGCGGGCAGGCGCCCTTGCGGCTCGTCCGTCGGACCGGCCTCCGAGCCAGGTCTCGACTGGCTCAGGGCGTGAACACGGCCTTGGCGCCGGGGCTCGCCTCGTAGGCCATGGCGGCCTCGACTTCCTCCAGGCCGAAGGTCCGACCGACGCGCGTGAAGAGGAGTGGATCGCCCAGCTCCGCCTCCAGCGCGTGCAAGGATCGCTCCAGCGCCTGAGGATCGCGCACGGTCGGCGTCTCGAAATTGCTGAAGCGCCTGAGGGTCAGGTTACGGGCCATGAGCAGGGCGGAGGGGAAAGCCACCGGCTCAGGGCCTGCCAGGAAGCCGTAGGCGTAGACGATGGAGCGCTGCGCCAGGTGCGGCAGCAATCGGCTGAGGGCGCGCCCGCCGACCCCGTCGAAGACCGCCGTCGCGCTCAGCGCCTCCGCCCGGCGGCCAAAGGCTTCCAGGGCGGCTTCCCCCTCGACGAGGAGAACATCCTCGATGCCGTGGCGCTCCAGCTCCGTCTTCGCAGCCGCCGCGCGCACCAGCACCAGGGCGGCCACGCCGCGTCGGCGCGCCAGCGCCGCCAGCGCGTGTCCCGTCGCCGAACCCCCAGCGGTTGCCACCACCGCGCGGTGACCTTCCGCGGCGGCGGTGTCCAGGAACGCGTAGGCCGTGATGATGTTGACCAGCGAGCCGCTATAGTCGCGCGCGTCGCTCCGATCCGGCAGGCGCAGGCAGGCGGTGTAGGGGACCTGTGCCGTCTCGCACCACAGCCCGACCGTATGCGGACCGCGGCCGATCGAGCGGTAGACGGCCACCTGTCGGCCGACATAGCCGGCCGGCACGCCGAGTCCGGCGGCGACCACTCTGCCGGCTGCCGAGGCACCCCAGACGTCGTGGCCGCTGCTGGCGAGCGTCGGCCCGGCCGCCTCCGGTCGCTTCAGGAAGGTCTTGTCGCCGTGATTGATCGCGGCGGCCTCGATTCGCACCGTCAGATGCCGCGGTGGCGGGTCGCGCGGCTCGGGGACATCGCGGACCTCCAGCTCACGTTCGGCCGTCACGCAGATGGCTCGCACTCTCGCCTCCTTCGCTGCTCCCCGGCCATGACAGCCGCGGCCCGGCGAGGTTGCACTCCCGCTTACCCTTTGCAAATACGGTCGTTTTTGTTAGTGCGTCGGCGATGTCGACCTCACCATCCCCATGCCCGGTCGCCTTCGCCACCCGCGTGATCGGAGGCAAGTGGAAGCCGCGGATCGTCTGGGCGCTGATCCGGACCGAGACCTTGCGGTTCTCGGAGTTGCGACGCGCGTGTCCGCCCATCAGCGACCGCATCCTCTCCCGCGAGCTCAAGGAGCTGGAAGGCGCAGGGCTGATCCGCCGCGAGCAGCATCCGGGCCTGCCGCCCCGCACCGACTACGGCCTCACGGAACTCGGACGCACGCTTCAGCCCGTGATGGCCGCCATGGCGGACTGGGCGCTACGGAGCAGGCCCACCATCGAGGCGGCAGAGGCAGGATGAGGCCGCCCGGTCGCAAAGCCGCGCCGGTCGGACCTGCCATCTCCAGCTGCTGGACGGACGGCGCGTCCTCCGCATGTCGCGGGTCGGGTGCTGGCCGCCGTCCAGGCGCTGCAGCAGGCTAGAGTGCGGGAAACTGCGTCGTCACCAGGCACTGCGCGCCGATGCCGTCGCCTCGTCCGTAATAGCCGGCCTGATAGGTCGTGACCTGCTTGACGCTGATCCGGTTCCTGTCGATGGAGAGCAGCGAGGCCAGCCTGATGGTCATCTTCTCGTGACTCGGCCCGATCTCCGGCGCGTCGCTGAGGATCGTGAGGTCCAGGTGCACGATCCGGCCGCCTTTCATCGACACCAGCGAGACCGCCTGCCTGACGAAGAAGTCCGAGGTCTTGCCGCGGAAGCCGGGCATGTCCGGCTGGAAGTGCGTGCCCTGCGCGGTGCTGCCGACGGTTCCCAGCAACGCGTCGGTCACGGCGTTGAGCGGAATATCGCCGTTGTGGTTGCGCATGATCCCACGATGGTGCGGCACCGGGATGCCGCACATCATCACGTGGTCGCCCGACCCGAAGGCGTGAAAATCGAAGCCCCAGCCGACGTGGTTCTCCTGCCGCCCGCGCTGCAGGATGATCTCGGCGCGTGCCAGATCGCGTTCCGTGGTGATCTTGAAGTTGTCGTCGCTGCCCTCGATGATCGCGACCCTCAGGCCGTACTTCTCGATGACCATCGAGTCGTCGGTGAGATCGGCATGGATCGGGTTGCTGTAATGGACTTCTTCATGCGCCTTTAGGATCTCGGCGAAGTGGAAGCCCTGCGGCGTCTGCGCACGCCACGTGTTGGAACGATCGACCGTGCCCTCGATGAAGCCGTTGACGCATCGCTTCAGCGTGTCGGGAACGCTCAGGCCGGTGACGACCGCAGGACCATGATCCAGCGCCGCGATGACCGCGCTGATGGTGTCCTGCTCGACGAAGGGGCGCACGGCATCGTGGATGATGACCTTCTCAGGCGGCTGGGCGGCGATGCTCTCCAGGCCGAACCGCACCGATTCCTGGCGCGTGTTGCCGCCGATCACCGGCGCGGGAAGCGACAGACCGGCGGTCGCCTCTTCATAGAGGTCGAGATCGGCCGGATGGATCACCGACTGGACCCGGCTGATCTCCGGATGGCGCAGGAAGGCGAGCAGCGTGTGCCGGATGACGGGCATGTTGTCGAGGCTGCGATACTGCTTGGGAATGGGCCCTCCCATGCGGCGCCCGCGCCCGGCGCCGACGATGATTACTGCGGTCATGCTGCTCGTCCGATGTCTGCCGAAGTGCGAACTCGACTGGAGGTTCGTGCCCATCTACCGCAACTGGGGCGGCCAGGTCCAAAATCGGCCGCGATCCATCCCGGCCGGATGAGCCTTCGGCGCGCTACGCGCCCGGTGGGGCGCCTCGCCCCTGGCCTACCAACTCCTTGAATCACTGAAACAAATTCGCGTAGAATGGAGCCCCGGGGGCCTCTCCCGAGTGAACGTCGAGAGGTTCCCGAATCGCTGCAGCATGACCTGGAAACAAGAGCGTGGCTAAGCCGAAGGACGTCCAACATCATCGTCATGTCAAACTCGACGTGGATGGGAACGATAACGGCATAAGGACGCGCGTCGCCTGGCTCTACTACATGGAAGGTCTGACCCAGGACGCCATCGCGGAGAAGCTGGGGATCAGCCGCCTTCGCGTCCTGAAGATGCTCGCGACGTGCAGGCAGGACGGAACCGTGCAGATCCGCGTGACGTCCAAGCTCGTCTCCTGTGTCTCCCTGGAACGTCAGCTCGAGGCCAGTTTCGGCGTCGATCAGGTCATCGTCATCCCCTCTCCGGAGGCGGAGGAGAAGCTTCCGGCCCTGCTCGGAGCGACGATCGGTGCCTACCTGAACGACACCCTGCGAAATGGCATGCGTGTTGGATTGGGCTGGGGCAACACCCTGCGGCACAGCCTCACCAGCATCGCGCAGAGGTCGCTGCAGGAGTTGAGCGTCGTCTCCATGCTCGGCGGCCTCACCCGCGCCGCCGGCGTCAACCCCTCGGAGTTCGCCTGGCGGTTCGCCGACATGTTCGGCGCCGACTGCTACATGATGGCCGCCCCGGTCTACGCGCCGGACGAGGCCACCCACGCGGCCCTGCTCGCGCATCCCGGGATCGAGGAGGTCTTCAGGCTGGCCCGGCGGATCGACCTCGCCCTGGTGAGCGTCGGGAACCTGTCGCCGAGCTCGACGATCGCGCGCCTGGATCTCATCCCGCTCGACGAGCTGGAGCAGCTGCGTCGCGCCGGCGCGGTCGCGGACGTGCTCTGCCGCTTCGTCAACGGCGCCGGCAAGGTGATCGACCATCCCCTCAACCGCCGTGTCGTCGCAGTCGACCCGGTCCAGTTGCGACACACGCCCAAGCTGGTGCTTGCCTCCGGAGGGTGGAGCAAGGTGCAGGCCATGCTGGCAGCGATCCGGTTGCTCAACCCAAGCGTGCTGATCACCGACGAGCACGCGGCGCAGGGGCTGCTGGCGATGCTCCCGCTCGCCGAGCTCGAGGTCGGCTAGCAGGCTGCCGAAGAAGCAAGCCAAGGGCTCCGCCCTTGACCCGCTGGGGTCACAGGCCCCAGATCCCATCCCCTAGGCGGCGTGGCTGCCCGCGCCGAACTCGGTGATCGCCTTCTTCGCGCGCGCGATGAGCGAGGGGCTCATGCTGAGCTCCGTGACCCCCCAGGACAGCAGCTTCGGTATCAGGGTCGGATCCCCCGCCGCCTCGCCGCAGACGCCGACCCAGATGCCCCCGTCGCGCGCTCCCCTGCAGGCGAGCTCGATCATGCGCAGCACGGCCGGGTGATCGGCACGGTTGAGCCGCGCCAGCCTCGCATTGGTTCGATCGGCCGCCATGGTGTACTGGGTCAGGTCGTTGGTGCCGATCGAGAAGAAATCCACCTGCCCGGCCAGTTCGCGAGCACAGAGTGCGGCAGCCGGGGTCTCGATCATGATGCCGAGCTCGACCGGCCCGGTCTCCTGCCCGTCCGCCTCCAACGCGCGCCGACACTCCTGCAGCCGCGCCTTCGCCGCGACCACCTCCGCCACGTCGCTGATCATCGGAAACATCACCCGAAGCCGGCCGTGGACGGCAGCCCGCAGCAGGGCGCGGAGTTGCGGATCGAACAGATCCGGACGGTCGAGGCACATGCGTATGCCACGCCAGCCGAGGAAGGGGTTGGCCTCGGGCTCGTTCTTCATGCCCGGCAGAGGCTTGTCGCCGCCGATGTCGAGCGTCCGGATCAGCACCGGGTTCGGCGCGAAGGCGGCCAGCACGCGGGAGTAGATACGGAGCTGCTCCTGCTCGGTCGGAAGTGCGGCGCCGCGCATGAACATGAACTCGGTCCGGAACAGGCCCACCCCCATCGCACCGGATCGCAGCGCGATCTCGACCTCGGCCGCCGAGCCGATGTTGGCCGCGACCTCGATCAGCGTGCCGTCCCGGGTGCGGGGCTCGACATGCGCGAACGACTCCGTCTCCCGCCGCGCCTCGAGCGCCGCGGCGAGACGCGCACGATACTCCGCCCGCAGCGCGTCGTCGGGATTGAGGATGGCGATACCCTCGGTGCCGTCGAGGATGATCGTCCTGGCCTCGCGAAGCTCGGCTTCCGACGCCTGAGCCCCGACGACCGCGGGGAACCCTAGCGCTCTGGCGATGATCGCGACATGCGAGGTCGCACCCCCCTCGGTGGTCAGCAGGCCGGTGACCAGGCGGGTCGGCAGCCGGGCGAGATCGAGCGCCGAGAGATGTCCGGCGACGAGCACGGAGGGCTCCGACAGCTCCCCGAGATCGATCCCGCTCCGTCCCAGCAGGATCCCCGCGATCTGCCGGGCGATGCCGCGCACGTCGTCCGCCCGGGTGCGGAAATAGGCGTCGTCGATCCCGGCGAAACGGTCGGCGAGTTCCGCGCCGACCTGCATCGTCGCCGATGCCGCATCCTGACCTGCCGCGATGCGTTGCTCGATCGGACTGAGCAGCTCGACGTCCTGCGCGAGCTCCTTGATCGCCGCGAAGACTTGCGCCTCGGTCGTCTCGCTCGCGTCCGAGTCGCGCTCTCTCGCGCGTGCGGCATCGAGGGTGGCACAGACCTGCAGCACGGCGGCGCGGAAGCGTTGCGTCTCGGGCTCGACCTCCCCCTCGTCGAGACGCCTCGGCCGCGGGAGGCCGTGATCCGGCAGGTAGACGAAGGCGCGGCCGACGGCGATCCCCTCGTTGCCTGAAACCCCGGCGAGGCGCACCGGGCCGCCGGCCGCATCCGGCTGCGTCGCGTCCGGCGGCGCTGCGTCGGCGTCCGCCGATGCTTCGGCACGTCCCGAGACGTAGGCGATGATCTCGGCGATTGCCGCGCCGGCATCGTCGCCCTCGGCGCGGATCCGCACGCGGTCTCCTTGCTTGACCGTCATGAGCATGATCTTGACGGTGCTCTTCGCGTTCGCCGCCTTCTCGCCCTTGAAGATCTCGATGTTCGACTGGAAGCTCTTGGCGAGCTGGGCCAGACGGGCGGCCGGACGGGCATGCAACCCTTCCTCCAGCGCCACGATCGCATGATGCTCCAGGAACATGGTCGCCCTCCCGTGGTTCATGGCCACCCAGTTCGGCGGTCCGGGTCAGCCCGCGCCGAGCAGCTCGATCGTCGCGCCCGGTCGCAGGAGCGGACGGAGACGATCCGCGGTAGCCGTCTCGACGCAGATCTCGCCCGGACGCTCCGCCATCGCCGCGCCGTTGAACGAGAACACGACGTGGCCGAGCTCCGAGACCTTCTGCCAGGCGGTGTCGCCGACGGCGGTGATGCGGAAGAGCTGCCCGTCGATGCGCAGCGCGTCGCCGGCGACGGGCGCCGACGCGTCGGCGTGATCGGCTTCGTGCAGGATCGACACCTCGGCAAGCTCGGGCGGCGCGCCGAGCGCGAACAGGATCAAGACCCCCTGGTCGAGCAGCTCCGGCGCTTCGGTGCCGATCTCGCGTATCGTGGTGCGGTAGAGAGTGACCATGTGATGCGTCCTCAGTCGCCTCGAGCCTGGCTGGCGCACGATCGGCTCGATCAGGCCCTCCTCGTCGGACGATGCCGAAGCGATAAGATCCTGCGCCGCCGACCGAGGATGGCTCAGTAGAGGCCGAAGCTGAACAGCCACGCGATCACGACGGCGATCGGCCCGGTGACCTGTCGGCTGATCAGGATGGCCGGAACGCCGATCTTTATGGTGTTCTGCTTCGCCTCGCCCAGCGCCAGGCCCACCGGCACGAAGTCGCAGCCGACCTGGGTGTCGAAGGCGAACAGCGCCGGGAGGGCGAACTGCGGCGCGATCGTGCCGTTGCCGATCTGCTGGCCGATCAGCACGCCGATGACCTGCGCGATGACCGCGCCCGGACCCAGCACCGGCGAGAGGAACGGCAGGCCGCAGATCGCCGACAGCAGCAGCAGGCCGATCAGGTTGCCGCCGAGCGGCGTCAGGATGTGGGCGATGATCGAGCCCAGGCCGGTGGCGTTGATGACGCCGATGAGCATGCAGACGAAAGCCATGAACGGCAGGATGTTGCGGATCACCTGGTCGATGGCGCGGCGTCCGCTCTGGAACAGCACGTTGACCACGCCGCCCATGGCGCGGCCGATGTTGGCGATCAGGCCGGTGAAGCCGCCGTCGGTCTCGGCCGGCGGTGCGGCAGCCTTGGTCACGAACGGCGTCGCCGGACCTGAGGCGACCGCCGCGGGCGCGGTCGTGTCGGCCGCCGCCGCGTCGCCGTCGAGTGGGATCAGGTTCTCGGGCTTGACTCCGGAGACGTAGACGTCCTCGGTGATGAACTGCGCCAGCGGCCCGGACTGCCCGACCGAGGTCAGGTTGATCGTCGGCAGGCGCTTGCGCGGATAGACCCCGCAGCGCGCGGTGCCGCCGCAATCGATGACGACGGCGGCGATCTCGCTCTCGAGCGGTGGCGAGCGGAAGCCGTCGATCGCGGTGGCGCCGGTCAGCTCGGCGAGCCGACGCGCCACCGGCGGAATGCCGCCGCCGGTGACGGCCACGATCTTGTCGCGCTGCTCGGTGGGCTGGATCACCAGCGGCCCGCCCCAGCCCTGTCCGCCTCGCTCGACGCGCACCGCCCTGAACTGGCCCGCGCGCGATCCGGTCGCTACCTGATCCATCGCCATCCCCGATCTCAACCGGCGTTGCTGCACCGTGTTATGTGATCCCGCCGGCGAGGCGCCGGCGACATGTCCGCCGCTAGAGGGCCACGCCCTGGCGGCGGGCGAAGAACATCGTGATCCGCTCGGTGACAATGCCGCGCAACAGGATGACCACCAAGCCGGCGATGAAGTAACGCACCGCGAGCGGTCCGAGCGGAAGATGCAGGCGAGTCAGCCCGTGGGCGACGCCGAGCCAGACGAACAGCTCGCTGGAGTTGCCGTGCGGGAACAGGCCGGTGATCGGGTGGCAGAAGGACACCGCGGAGTCGTAGAAGGCCGGCTTGTGCTTCTCCTCGATGAAGACGCCGAACGTGTAGGCCATCGGGTTGGTGAGGAAGAACATCGCCAGCACCGGAAGCACGGTGTAGCGGGTGATCGCGTAGCGGCCGGCGAAGCGCGCGAGGTTATGGACGCGCTGCTCGCCGATCATCTCGATCAGCGCATACACCGCCGTCAGCAGCACGATCAGCGTCGGCAGGATGCCGGTGACGAAGGCGACGAAGGTCTTGCCGCCCTCGTTGAACACGCCGATGAACGCTTCGGCGAAGTGTGAAAGCATGAGCATCTGTTCCCCCCTTCTGTCCCATGACGTTCAACCTGCAGCGGGCCTGCAGCCTCGAGTGACGATGACCCGCCGGTTCAGCCGGGCAGCGCTACCGGTGAGGAGGCGCTCGACGCCGCCCTCTCGGCGATGATCCTGTCGACCTGCTCGACGGCGCGCCGGAACGCCTCGGCCAGACGCACGTCCCGCGGCCGGAACACCGACCCGGTCCGGAACTGCGCGATATCGACGCCGACCAGGGCCGGCAGAGGCTTGAACTTGGCCCAGACGGTGCGTCCCTGCATCGCCAGAGCCTGCCGCACCGCCCCCGACGGAGACACCACCAGTATCGTGATCGCGCCGCGCCCGAAGCGCGCGCGGGCGCTGCCGGTGCCGACGTAGCCGTCCTGCCACTGGGCGGAGAGCCGGTCGAGAACCGACCGGTAATGTCGCATCTGCAGCACCGTGCCGGCGATCTGCAGGGCCCAGCAGAGACCGAACAGCAGCAGGCCAGTTCCCCAACTCATGGCCGAGATCCTCAGGTTCGCTGCGGCGAAGTGCGTTGCATGCTGGACCGACGAACCAAAACATTTATGTCAGTTTACGTCAAGATGTATGAGCTAAAAATAATGCAGCCTCGCTGATTGCCGCACCCGCTCGCAAAAGATTTTGTGCAATGCCACAAATCGTCCGCGTTGGGCGCCCATGGCATCGCCAGAGCTGCGAGATCTCCCTTTACAAATGTCTCGCCGTATACATAAATGTGGCTCCCCCTGAGGCCTGCTCGATCCGCTCGCGTCGCGCACGGCGTTCCAAACAGGATTGGCATCATGAGCATCCTCGTAGAGCTTGCGCGGCGTGCGGAAGAAGGGCGTCCGGTTCGCGTCGGGCTGATCGGCTGCGGCGAGATGGGCACCGACATCGTGACCCAGCTCTCGCTGATGCCGGGCATCGACCTCGCCGTGCTGGCGGAGATGCGCGTCGACATGGCCTGGACCGCCCTCGACATCGCGGGCATCCCCAGGACCTCGGCTCGGTCATGCTCCGGATCCGCGGATGCCGAGGACGCGATCCGTGGCGGCAAGATCGCGATCACGCAGGATGGCGCGGTCGCGTGCAGTGCGGCCCAGGTCGACGTCATCATCGACGCGACCGGGAACCCCGGCATCGGCGCCGAGCTCTCGTTGCAGGCGATGCGCCACGGCAAGCACGTGGTGATGATGAACGTCGAGGCGGACGTGACTGTCGGCGCCATGCTGGTTCGCGAGGCGCGTCGCGCCGGCGTGGGCTACTCGCTGGGCGCCGGCGATGAGCCGAGTGCGGCGATGGAGATCATCAACTTCGTCCGCAGCCTCGGCTATCCCATCGTCGCGGCAGGAAAGGGCAAGAACAATCCGCTTCGATACGACGCCAAGCCCGCGGAGTACGAGGAGGAAGCCCGGCTCCGGCACATGAACCCGCGCATGCTGGTCGAGTTCATCGACGGCTCCAAGACGATGATCGAGATGTGCGCGATCGCCAACGCGACCGGGCTGGTGCCGGACCGTCCTGGCATGCACGGCCCGGCGGCGTCGCCCGACCAGCTCTCCAGCATGCTGATCCCGGCCGCCGACGGTGGCCTGCTCTCGCGTTCCGGCGTGGTGGACTACTCCGTGGGCCGCGGCGTGGCTCCGGGGGTCTTCGTGGTGATCAAGGCGCCGCATCCGCGCGTGCACGAACGCCTTCGCGACCTCAACATGGGGGCGGGGCCGTACTTCACCTTCCTGCGTCCCTACCATCTGACCAGCCTCGAGGTGCCGCTGACGGCGGCGTCGCTGGTGCTGCGCAACACGCCGCACATGCAGCCGCTCGACGAGCCGGTCGCGGAATGTGGCTGCGTGGCCAAGGAAGCGCTGGCTCCCGGGGTGACGCTGGGCAAGATCGGCGAGGATCACTACCGCGGCTGGATCACGACGGTGGCGGATGCCCGGGCAGGCGGGCTGCTGCCGATGGGCCTGGCCGAGCGGGCCGTCGTGAGCAAGCCAATCCGGATCGGTGAGATGCTCACCTACGACAACTGCCGGGTCGACGAGACGATGCAGATCGTGCGGTTGCGCCGGGCTCAGGATGCATTGCTCGACGCCTCGCCGCAGCGGGTCGTCGCCTGAGCGTGTGCGCCCAGGTGCATGGAGGCGGAGCATCGCGAGCATGACGGTTCAGGCCAAGATCCCCGCCGAGCTGAAGACGACGATCTCCGGCGATCGTCCTGAGATCTACGATCGGCTCTCGACTGCGCAGCTGCGCGAGGCGCTGCGGCGCATGCACCTGATCCGCCAGTTCGAGGAGGGCGCCGAGCAGGCCTACATGCGGGGCTTCATCCACGGCACGATGCACCTCTCGATTGGCCAGGAGGCGAGTGCGGTCGGCATCTGCGTCGCCCTGGCACCGCAGGACAAGATCACCTCGACGCATCGCGGCCACGGCCACTGCATCGGCAAGGGTGCGGATCCGAAGCTGATGTTCGCCGAGTTCTTCGGCAAGGAGAGCGGCTACTGCCGCGGCCGCGGCGGCTCGATGCACATCGCCGACGTGAGCCAGGGCAATCTCGGCGCCAACGGCATCGTCGGCGGCGGCCTGCCGATCGCGGTCGGCGCCGCGCTGGCCATGCGCCAGCAGAAACGCGATGACGTCGTGGTCTGCTTCTTCGGCGACGGCGCCTCGAACGAGGGCGCCTTCCACGAGGCGCTGAACATGGCGGCGCTGTGGACGCTGCCGGTGGTGTTCGTGTGCGAGAACAACCGCTACGGCATGTCGACCTCGACCGAACGCTCGATGTCGGTGGCCAACGTCGCCGATCGAGGCGCTGCCTACAACATTCCCGCCCGCATCGTCGACGGCAACCGCTTCGCCGACGTGGCCGCGGCCTCGTTCGAGGCGGTCGAACGGGCGCGCGTCGGCGGCGGACCGTCGCTGATCGAGAGTAAGACCTATCGGATCCGCGGCCATTCGCGGAGCGACCGCAACCGCTATCGCAGCAAGGACGAGATCGAGGAGTGGTCGCAACGTGATCCGATCATCCAGTTCGAGGCCGAACTCACCGGCCTCGACATCCTGACCGCCGAGGAGCTGATCTCGATCCGCCGGCAGGTCGAGGCGGAGATCGCCGAGGGCATCGCCTTCGCCCAGGCGAGCCCGTCCCCCTTGGTCGCGGAGCTGCTCCGCGACGTCTACTCGGACTAGCCGCATGGACCAGGTGGCGCGCGAACTCAGCTACGCGCAGGCGCTGCAGGAGGCGATGGCGCAGGCCATGGAGGCCGACGACCGCGTGTTCCTGATGGGAGAGGATATCGGCGTCTATGGCGGCGCGTTCCAGGTCACCGGCAACCTGGTGGAGCGCTTCGGCGAGCACCGCGTCGTCGACACGCCGATCTCCGAGCTCGGTGCGGCCGGCGTCGCCGTCGGCGCGGCCCTGTGCGGCAGCCGGCCGATCCTCGAGTTCCAGTTCTCCGACTTCGCGACCCTGGCGATGGAGCAGATCGTCAACCAGGCCGCCAAGATCCGCTACATGCTCGGCGGCGCGGTATCGGTGCCCTTGGTGATGCGCTTTCCGGCCGGCTCCGGCACCGGTGCCGCGGCCCAGCACAGCCAGAGCCTCGAGGCGTGGTTCGCGCACGTCCCGGGGCTCAAGGTGATACAGCCTTCGACGCCGCATGACGCGAAGGGGATGCTGCTCAGCGCGATCGACGATCTGAACCCGGTGATGATCTTCGAGCACAAGCTGCTGTACAAGATGAAGGGCCACGTGCCGGCGGAACCGTACCGCGTGCCGATCGGCCGCGCGGCGACGCGTCGGACCGGTCAGGATCTGACGATCGTGGCGAGCGCAATCATGGTGCATCGCGCGCTGGATGCGTCGGCCGCCCTCGCCGACGAGGGAATCGAGTGCGAGGTGATCGATCTGCGCAGCCTGCGGCCGCTCGACCGTGACGCCATCATCGAGAGCGTCTCGCGCACGACGCGCCTGCTCTGCGTCTACGAAGGGGTCAAGACGCTCGGTATCGGCGCCGAGATCAGCGCCATGATCGCCGAGAGCGAGGCCTTCGACCGCCTCGACGCGCCGATCGGCCGGCTTGGAGGCGCCGAGTGCCCGCTGCCCTACAACCCGGAGATGGAGCAGGCGGCGGTGCCGCAGGTCGACGACATCGTCGGGAAGGCGCGCGCTCTGGTGCGCGGCCGGCACTGAGCATGGCCGTCGAGATCATCTTCCCGCGCGTCGACATGGACATGAGCTCGGGCCGCGTCAGCCGCTGGCTGGTCGAGGAGGGCAGCGCGGTGGGCAAGGGGGAGCCGCTGTTCGAGATCGAGACGGACAAGGCGGCGATGGAGATCGACGCACCCGCGAGCGGCGTGCTGCGCGGGATCAGGAGCGCGGATGGTCAGGAGGTTCCGGTGGGCGCGGGCCTCGGCTGGATCGTGGCCGACGGCGAGGCGTGGCAGGAACTCCCCGCCACCGACGTCGAGGCGCCTGCCGGCAGGGCACCCGAAGACGCGCCGCTGCGTGCGACGCCGCTGGCCCGCCGCGAGGCCGAGCGCCGCAGGATCGATCTCGGCGCCGTGCAGGGCTCCGGGCCGCGGGGACGTATCGTCGTCGGCGACCTCGTGGCCGACGTGATGCCGCCACCCCCCGCCGCCGACGGCGAGAAGCGCGTGGCCAGCGCCCGCCCGTCGCACCCAGTGTATCGGCAATGGCTGGGGCTGGCGCGAGGCACGCCGGTCGTGTTCCTGCACGGTTTCGGCACTGACCAGACGAGCTGGCGCGGCGTCTGGGCCGGTCTGGAGGCGACCCGCCGCATCCTCGCGATCGATCTGCCCGGCCACGGACGCTCGGAGGCGCCCGGTCAGGCGTCGTTCGGCGGCCTCGTCGATGCGGTCCAGGACGTGCTCGACGACGAGGGCATATCGCGCCTGCATCTCGTCGGTCATTCGCTGGGTGGTGCGGTCGCCCTGGGGCTGGTCGAGTCGGGCCTGTGCGATGTCCGCTCGCTCTGCCTGGTGGCACCTGTCGGGCTCGGCGCCGAGATCGACGGCGCGTTCCTGTCCGGGCTGACGCGCTCGGAGCGGGAAGAGAGCCTGGCACCGTGGCTCCGGCGCCTGTTCGCCGGCCCCGGGATCGTGACGCCCGCCTTCGTCAGGGCGACGCTGCGGAGCCGAAGCTCCGCCTCGAGAGGCTTCCAGGAGGCGCTGCGCGACGCGGTGTTCGCGGACGGCACCCAGACCATCGCGCTCCGCCACGTGCTCGAGCGGATCACGATGCCCACGAAGGTCGTCTGGGGGCTGCAGGACGCGATCATCCCGATCCGCCATGCAAGGCGCCTTCCCGGAGCGGTGGCACTGCATAGCTTGTCCAGCGGACACATGCCGCAGCTGGAAGAGGCCTCACTGGTGACGGCGCTGATCGCCGAGGTCACGCGCGCCGCGGTCGACGAGGAAGCGACCGTACTCGAGCCGGGCTCCCGATGACGCCGCCTCTGGCCCGTTCCCGTATGCCGCGACGGGAGCCTGCGCCTATTGCGCCGGTCCACCGCTCGACGCGTCGGCGGATAGAACCTTGATCAGCTCCGCCTTCACCGTCTCGGCACGGTCGTTCGCGATTTGGCACGTTCCGGCCGCCCCGTGGCCGCCGCCGCCGTAGCCGAGGCAGACCGCACCGACATCGACCGATGAACCGCGATCAAGGATCGACTTGCCGATCGCGAAGACCGTGTTCTGCTTCTTGAAGCCCCACATGACGTGGGCCGAGATGTCACACTCCGGAAACAGCGCGTAGATCGTGAAGCGGTTGCCCCCGTAGATCACCTCCTCGTCGCGCAGATCGAGGAGCGCCAGCGTGCCGTGCACCGTGGTGCAGCGACGGATCTGGGCCGCGAAGCGTTCGCGGTGGGCCATGTAGAGCTCGACCCGCTCCCTCACGTCCGGCAGCGCCAGCACCTGCTCGATCGTGTAGTCGCGGCACCGCTCGATGAGCTGCATCATGAGATCGTAGTTGGAGATGCGGAAATCGCGGAACCGCCCGAGCCCGGTCCGGGAGTCCATGAGGAAGTTGAGCAGCACCCAGCCCTGCGGGTCGAGGATCTCGTCGCGCGTGAACTGCGCCGAGTCGGCCTGATCGACCGCCGCCATGAGTTCCGGGCTGACGCGCGGGAATGCCCCGGCACCCCCGTAATAGTTGTAGACGACCCGGGCGGCGGAGGGGGCCGCGGGATCGATGACGTGGTTCGGGTAGGTGCGGCCCGCCTTGCGCGAGATCTCGCTGGCATGGTGGTCGAAGGCGAGGTGGCAGCCCTCGACGTAGGGGAGGTTCGTCACGACGTCGCGGGCCGTGATCGGCACGATGCCGTCCTGCATGTCCTTGGGATGGACGAACTTGATCTCGTCGATCAGGTCGAGCTCGCGGAGCAGCATGCCGCATACGAGGCCGTCGAAGTCGCTCCGGGTGACGAGCCGATGTTTCTGCGCCATTGATCGTTCCGCGCCGTTTGTTGCCGCACGAAGATGGTCGCGAAACCCTAATATCAGGTTACGAGCGGGCTGCCGGTCGCATCCTGATGGGCCGACCGTCGAAGCCGCGACAGCCGCCGCTGTGCCGCCAGCAACGCCACGATCGTCACCAGGGCGGTGAAGCCGAGGTACAGGCCTGGACTGCGCGGATCGCCCGTCACCCTCATCAGCCAGGTGTTGATGAACGGCGCGAAGCCTCCGAACATGGCGATGCCCAGCGCGTAGCCGACCGAGAGGCCGACGCCGCGTCGGCGGATCGGGAACACCAGGCCCATGAAGCCGGTCAGCGGCGCGTTGTAGAGAAGCCCGATCAGGGTGAGGCCGAACGGCAGCAGGAACAGCATGACCGGGTTCGGCCATAGGGCGAGCAGCATGAAGGCCGGGTATCCCGCGGCCAGTACGGCCGCGCAGGACAGCAGCATCATGAGACTCCGGTGCGTGTCGTCGAACCACCCGGCGATGCGAAGCCGAAGCGGGGTCATGGCGAGCGTGACGACGTAGACCAGGAAGATCGTGCCCAGGGCGGACCCGGCCGTCATGTGCAGCTGGGTCATCGCGTAGGTCGGCAGGTAGACGACTAGGTAGGTCTGCGCGGTGCCGATCGCGACCATGCCGGCGGCGATGACGACGCCGCTCGGCGTCTGCGCTTCCGCCGCGACCTCTCGCTGCTGCGAGAGGAAGGTCGGCGGCTCGAGCAGCCGACGACGCAGCAGCAGCGCGATCGGCCCGGCCAGGACGCCAAGCGCGAAGGCGATCCGGAAGGCCTCGACGTGGGGCGACAGGGCCGGGTCCTGGCTGAGAAGCCAAGCCACTCCCGAGGCGAGCAGGCTTGCGACATACTGGCTGGTTCCCTGCCAGCTCGCCGCCCGCGTCTCGCTGCCGACCGAGTGCTCCATCATCAGGGCGGTCGAACTGCCGAACTCGCCTCCGAGGGCGAAGCCCTGGATCAGCCGCGCCGCCAGGATCCCCAGCGGCGCGCTGATCCCGATCGCGGCGCGGCCCGGCATCAGCGCGATCATGGTGCCGGCCAACGTCATCAGCTGGACGGACAGGATCATGCAGGCGAGGCGTCCTCTGCGGTCCGCGTAGGCGCCGAGGATCAGCGCGCCGACCGGCCTGGCGAGGAACGAGACGCCAAAGGTCCCGAAGGTCAGGAGCAGCCGGGTGGTGGCATCCCTGCCGGGAAAGAAGGTGGTCGCGATCGAGGAGGCGAAGAACCCGTAGATGATGAAGTCGTAGAACTCCAGCGCGTTGCCGATCGAGGCACCGACGATCATGTGCGCCCGTCTGACGGGCGGCATCGCGCGGGGTTCAGGCGTGCGCGTCCAGGAGCCGGACCGCCTGTCACCTTGCATCTCCGGGGCGGGCATGGCTCGGCCTCTAAGGTTCTCGACGATGACGAAGCAGGTCTCATGCCAGCGGGGATCTCCGCCTCCCGCATGAGGCATCTTACGGGGATGGACCGGTCGCGCTAGACCAGCCTTCCCCGATCGCGAGGCAGCATGCTCCAGATCCTTCGCGGCAGCTCCTGCTAGATGGCGGATCGGCCGGATCTCGCCGCCGCGCATCAGCAGCGCCCGCGTCGCGAGCTGCGCCTCGTGCTCACGGGGCTGATGCTGGCGCTCACGCTCGCGGCCCTCGACCAGAACATCGTGGCCACCGCGCTGCCGCGCATCACCGGCGATCTCGGCGGCCTGCAGCACCTGTCCTGGGTGGTGACGGCGTTCGTCGTGGCGAGCACCGTCTCCGCACCGCTCTACGGCCGGCTCAGCGACCTCTATGGGCGCAAGCCTGCCTTCACCCTGTCCATCGCGGTGTTCCTGCTCGGCTCGATGCTGTGCGGCCTGGCCGACGGCATGATGCAACTGATCGTCTTCCGCGCCGTGCAGGGCCTCGGCGCCGGCGGCCTGATCGTGCTGGCGCAGACGGTGATCGGCGACCTGGTGTCGCCGCGCGAGCGTGGCCGCTACCAGGGGCTGTTCGCCGCCGTGTTCGCCGCATGTTCGGTCGCCGGGCCGCTGCTGGGCGGCTTCATCACGGAATACGCTTCCTGGCGTTGGATCTTCTACGTCAACCTGCCGGTCGGCGCCGCGGCTCTGGGGCTGATCGCCGTCGGGCTCAGGCCGCGTCCGCCGGGCCCGGCGCCGCAGCTGGACCTGCTCGGCGCCGCCCTGCTGGTGGCGGGCACATGCTGCCTGCTGCTGGTGCTCAGCTGGGGCGGGAGTGCCTACGCTTGGTCGTCGGCGCCTATCCTGGGTCTGTCGGCGGCCGCGCTCGCCGCCTTTACCGCGCTGGCGCTGGTGGAGCAGCGGGCGGCGCAGCCGATCTTGCCGCCCGACCTGTTCGCCAATCGGGTCTTCGTGATCGCCACGATGGTGATCGCGCTGGCGGCGACGGCACTGTTCGCGGCCGTCGTGTTCCTGCCCCTGATGTTCCAGCTCCTGATGGGAGCGAGCCCGTCGCGCGCCGGCCTGATGATGTCGCCGATGATGGGGGGCGTGATCGTCGCGTCCTTTGTCGGCGGCCGCATGGTCTCGCGTACCGGCCGCTACAAGCTGTTTCCCGTGTTCGGGCTCTGTGCCGCCACGCTCTCCTACGGCGCGCTGACATGGGCGGTGCGGGCCGGCACCGGAACGCTGCCGATCGAGGCCGTGCTGGTGGTGATGGGATTGGGTATCGGCTTCGTCATGCCCATCCTGACCACGGCGATCCAGAACGCGGTGCGGCGTGACGAACTCGGTGGCGCCACCGCGACCGCGGCGTTCTTCCGCTCGCTCGGCGGTGCGCTCGGCGTCGCCCTCTCCGGCGCCGTGCTCGCCGCGCGTCTGCGCGATCTGCCGATCGGGCTGCAGGTGCCCGCGGGCGGGGTTGCGGGGATCATCGGCCTGCCCACGGCTCAGCGCGTGGCGATGCTCGACGCCTACCGCGAAGGGCTTTCCAGCGCCTTTGCTGCCGGGGCGGCGATCGCGGCACTCGGTCTCGTGACGGTGCTGTTCCTGCCGGAACGGCCGCTGCGGGCGGCGCGCGTCGACGAGGCGCGCTGAGCCGGCAGTCCGGCTATCCCGCCATCGCCAACGGGCGCGTGCGGCGCGCCGCGTCGATCTCGCGCACTCGGCCGCCCTCTTCCATGAACGCCGCGAGATGCGGCTTTTGGTCGAGCTGCAGCCGGTGCAGGGCGTGCGTCGCCGCCACCAGCGTGCCGCGGCGCCCCAGCCGCCTGTCCCCGAGCTCGATCAGCCGGAGGTTCGGCCACGCCTTCTCGCGAAGCTCGTAGATCGCGCGCAGGATCGTCTCCGCCGAGTGCTCCGGCATCGCCTGGGCCAGGATCAGCGCCATCGAGGCGGTCGAGCGCGAGACGCCGGCATGGCAGTGCACGAGCAGGTGCGCCGCGGCGGTGCGTTCGGCCTGCAGGTCTCGCGCGAAGGTCAGGATGGCGTCGACATGCTCGGGCTGCGGCGCGATCTGCCCGGCGTCCGGCTCGATGATGTCGTGGAACCGCAGCTCCAGCCGGGCATGTTCGCCGTAGCTGCCGAAAGCTTCCGGGACCGGATAGTCCGGATCGAGGATCGACAGCACGTGGCTGGCATGGGTGCTGCAGTGCCCGTCCAGCTCGTCGATGCCGCAGACGGTGATGCCGAAAGGTGGTGCGGCGCTGGCCATCGACTTGACCCCTCCATCGCCGCCCGCACACGGCACCGGCCGAAGCGGATGGTCAGGCGCGACCGTGCGAGACGCGCGACCGGCGCGCGAGCGAGTCGACGATGACCGCGATGGCGAGCACGCCACCAGTGATCATGTAGCGAAGCGACGACGAGAGGTCGAGCAGCGTCAGCCCGCTCGCGATCGACTCGATGACGATGATGCCGAGCAAGGCCGAGTACGCGCTGCCCCGGCCGCCGAACAGGCTCGTTCCGCCGATCACCGCCGCCGCGATGGCATCGAGATTGACGTCACCCGTGCCCGCCTGCTGGCTTGCGGAGGCGAGCCGGGCCGAGGCAAGCACGCCGCCGATCGCGGCGAGCACCGAGCAGAGCACGAAGGCGCTCGTATAGATCAGCCGCACGTTGATGCCGGAACGGCGTGCCGCCTCCCGATTGCCGCCGACTGCGGTGATCCAGCGCCCCCACTTGGTCCGCGTCAGCGCGTAGTCCAACGCCACCACCAAGCCGACGAAGAGGCCGAACATCCACGGCACGCCGCGGTCCTGGTTGAGGTAGAAGACGATCAGCTCGAGCACGACCGTAAGCACGACCGCACGGATCAGCAACGCGTTGAGGGACTTCGAGGACAGGCCGGCGCCGCGGCGTCGCGCTGCGGTACGATAGCCGGTCATGAACGTGGCGATACCCGGTATTACCGCGATGACGTAGGCGAGGAGGCGCGGGATGAACAGCGATTGGCCGAAATTCACCATCGGCGAGCCGTAGGGGAGATTGATCGATCCGCTCTGGCCGAGGATGTAGAGCTGCAGCCCGAGGATGGCGAGCAGGCCCGCCAGCGTGGAGACGAAGCTCGGCATCCCGAACCGGTTGAACAGCAACGCGTACAGGAAGCCGATCAGGGCACCCGCCGCCATCGCGGCGAAGACCGCGAGCCATACCGGCAGGCCCTGGTTGACCCAGAGCACGCCCACCGCCGCCGAGGCGAACCCGCTGACCGAGCCCACCGAAAGGTCGATCTCGCCGACCATCAGGATGCAGACGATGCCGAGCGAGATCACGCCCACCGTCGAGGAGTCGAAGAGCAGGTTGACGAGATTGTTGCTCGAGAGGAAGACCGGCTGGAGGCTCTCGAACACCGTCCAGATGATCGCCAGTCCGACGACCACCGGCAACGCGCCGAGTTCGCCCGAACGCACGCGGTCGCCGAAGGCGCGGATCGCGCCGCCCACTCCGGTCTCGTGCTTGACCCGCACGTCGCTGCGATCGAGTAGCGGCACCGCCGATGCCGCATTCTTGTTGTCGCCGCTCACGGCCGGTCCTCCTGCGTGTGCTCGCGCTGCGCCTGACGCCGGCCGGATCGGCGAGATACGGAGTTGTCGGATGCTCCGGTGATGGCGCTGACCAGTTCCTGGTTCGAGGCGTCGGGATAGAACACGCCGTTGTTGCGGCCGAGGCGCAGCACGACGATGCGGTCGGCGACGGCGCGAACGTCCTCCATGTTGTGGCTGATCATGATGACGCCGAGACCACGGTCGCGGACGCGCTCGATCAGGTCCAACACCTCGGCGGTCTGCGCGACCCCAAGCGCCGCGGTCGGCTCGTCGAGCAGGATGAGCTTCGGGTCGAGCAGAAGCGACCGGGCGATCGCGACCGTCTGCCGCTGACCGCCGGACAGTGAACTGACCGCCTCGCGGACGCTCGGGATGCGCGCCGACAGCTCGCGGAGCAGCGTCCAGGCCCGGGTCTCCATCGACACCTCGTCCATCTGCAACGGATGGATCTCCTTGCCGAGGAAGATGTTGGCGACCACGTCCAGGTTCTCGCACAGTGCCAGGTCCTGGAACACGGTCGCGATGCCGAGCGAGAGCGACGCGCTCGGGTCGGCGAGGATCACTTCGTTGCCGCGGAACGTCATGGTTCCGGCACTCGGCTGGTGCACGCCGGCAAGGATCTTGATTAAGGTCGACTTGCCGGCACCGTTGTCGCCGACGAGGGCGACGACCTCACCGGCACGCACCTCGAGATCGATGTCGGTGAGTGCGGAGACGGCACCGAAATGCTTGGAGATGCCGCGCAGGCTGAGCACCAGCTCGCCCGGAGGCACCGGTCGCTGCAACGTGTCTGTCATCCGCACTCAACCTCATTTCATGAACACAGCGCGATGGAACAGGGATCATCCGGCTGCCATGGTTCGACAGCCGGACGATCCTGCGCTCAGGGATTGATGCCGAGCTTGGTGCAGCCGGCAGCGTAGCGGTCGGTGCAGAGCACCGAGGCGGTCTCGATCGGCTTTCCGTTGACCTGCTTGTCGACGATCTCGGCCTTCAGGTTGCCGGTCGTGACCAGCGTCGGCAGGAACAGCTGGGTCGGCGTGCCAAACAAGGTGGTGCCGGCCTTGGGCGTCTGGCCGCCGAGCAGCTGGACGGCGACATCCGCCGCCGCCGCGGCGACGATCTCGCTCGGCTTGGAGATGGTGTTGTACTGGTCGCCGGCGATGATGAGCTGCAGCCCGGCGATCGTCGCATCGTTGCCGGTGACCGGCGGGACCGGATCGACGCCGGCTGCCTTGAATGCGGCGACCGCTCCGCCGCCGGTGCCGTCGTTGGCGGCGACGACGCCGACGATCTTCTTGTTGAAACGCGAGATCTGGCCGCTGACCCACTGCTGGGCCTTGGCGGGCGTCCAGTCCGGCGTGTCGTATTCGGCCAACGTCCGGTAGCCGCTGCCGGCGAGGCCCTCGTGCACGCCCTTCTTGATCAGGCCGGCCGCCGCGTCTGTCGGGGAGCCGTTGACCTCGAGCAGCCCGACGCCGCTCATCGGCACGTGCATCGCCTTCAGGTGCCGCACCAGCGATTGCGCGATGACCTTGCCGATCTGCTCGTTGTTGAAGGAGACGTAGTAGTCGGCCTTGGCGGACGGAATCGGCCGGTCATAGGCGATCACCTTGACGCCCTGGGCCTGGGCCTGCTTGACCAGGGAGGCAGCCGCGGTCGAGTCGACCGGATCGATGATGATCGCCTTGGCGCCCTGCGAGATGACCGAATTGAACTGCTGCTGCTGACGCGCGGCATCGGCGTCCGCGTTCTGATACAGCACAGTGCAGCTCGGGCACTGCTTCTTCATTTCGGCTACGAAGCCAGGACGATCGTGTTCCTCGTAGCGAGTCGAGCCCTCGTCCGGCATGAGGAAGCCTATCTTGACGTTGGAGACCGTCGCGGCGAATGCAGCCGTCCCACCGAGCAGATTCAGGACAAGTGCGGCCGCGCCGACCGGTCTCCATGCAACTAACTTCATTCAGGCTTCCTCCGTTTATGAGATGTTGGTCGTAACGGTAACGTCCCCGGCGATGCTTGGCTAGGCCGGGGGGGCCCGCTCACCGCGAGACCGCGACGGTGATGCAGACGCTCGAGAGGACGATCCATGTGCAGGATGTCGCCGATCGAAGGTGGCGCCCGTGCCGCCTGCGGCGGTCGGTCGGGGTAGATGCGCGAAAAGTCGCTCAAGCGCACCGCCTGTCGGCACGACGTCCTGAGATCTCACTTTCGGCTGGTGCGCACGGCATCCGCGGCAGGCAGCGCGCGATACGACCTGACTCGCGGACTTCGCTCCGCCGGCCGATCGGCTGCACGGCGCCGTCCACCTGTGCCGTGCGACGACCAGCCTTCCCGCGAAGCCGCTCGCAGCGCGACTTGGCAGGATCATGCGAGAACTTAGCGAGGAATGTGATCCGACCAGCAAGCGAGACGTTTCGGCATGCGATGATGGACGGCCGGACCATGTTGCCGATTCGATCGGTCAACCAGGCGTCATGTCGCGCCTGCGGCGGCAAAACGATGCATCCCGAGGCCAGATCGACAGCAGCGTGACGACAGCCGATCCGGATCCGACGCCGCGACCGAGCCGACCTCGAATTGTCGGGATCATGCGGCAGCGTCGTCATCAGGGCTGTCGAACGCAAACAATGTTCCTCCACAGTCCGTTCCATGCGCCGAGGGGAGCGCGGCCGGATCTAATTCGTTGGACGCATTATAGAAGATCCGGGGCCTTCAACTACCTGAATCGGACCCGCCGGGTGATACTTTTATGCGCGCCTCAGAGCATCGACGGCTGGATCCACATATCGTCCGGCTGCCCGAGGCTGGGGGATCGTGGAACCCGTCTTCGGTTTGCCGCGCCACGGGGATCTCCTTCGTCCCCAACACGTTCTGAGGCAACGTCGCCAGGGGAGGAAGCGGCCGTATGCCGTAGAAGACAAGGCTGATGAACTTAACGGCAGACGCTCTAGGGGCACAGATCTGGGAATATGGTCCCGCGGACTCTTCCGTCATCTGGGGCTCGATGCGTTTCGTCCCGGAGAGCGTGCCGGACGCGGCACAAGGGGTCGGCGGCCGCATATTCGGCTTCAACCACCCGAACGAGCGTCGCTGGAGCCTTCGGGACGGCGTGCTGACGCTGCTGACCGACGCCCGCAAGCCAACCAGCCGGTTCGAGTCTCTCGCCAGCATCGAGGACCGTCTCACGTTGACCGGACCGCACCTGCTCGAGCACGGTGGCCTGCACCGATTGCGAGCCGCGGCTCCACTGCTGGCGTGGCCGGAGCAGACGCCACGGCTCGCCATCCGTGAACGTCTGACGGATGCCTCGCGTCCCCTCGTCGTGATTTTCAACTCGATGGGAAACCCGCTCGGCAACGACGGCACGATACGCTGGGAGTACTTTCGCTTCACCGCGGATCCGACGGTGGATTATATCCGGTTCGCGGAGCCGTTGAAGCCGGCGACCTGGTATTTGCGGACGGATGAGCTGGTGCGTTGCGCGCTGCAACGCGCCGTCGGCGGACGAACGCGCGTCATCCTCGCAGGCAATAGCTCCGGCGGCTACGCGGCGATCCGCTTCGGGCATTGGCTGGCTGACGTCGAACTGGCGGCGGAGGTCCGCACGATCTCGATCAATCCGCAGACCGCTCACGGCCTGCCGCATCGGCTGCATCTTTGGGCACGCGAGTGGGATCAGTTCCTGCCTGCCACCATCGACGATGATGTCCTGAAGCTCACCGGTCGCACCGATGTCGACCTTGCTTCGCTGCCAGCTGCCCACGACCGCCGTGTCGCGCGGCACCTGATATTCTACGACTCCGATAATCCGGTCGAGCGCTACTACGCCGAGCTTCTGGCAAGCCGACCGGGAGTGCAGCTGCGTGGCCTGCCTCTCGGCATGTCGCACGTGCGAGGGATCGCCGAGATGGAGCGCCGTCGCATCATGAGGAAGGCACTGCGCGAGGCAGTCGACGCCTCACCCTCCTGGCGTACCTGCGTCGTACGATGAGCAGATGCGTGCGGCTTTGATGGACATCCAACCTTGCCCTATACTCCCCTGCGGACACTTTGGCGCCGGCCGGTGCAGATCCGGTGCGTCGGACCGTCCGGCACCATGATCGAGATCATCGGGGAGGAGTTGAGGCCATGGCGCGTGTCGCAGGACCGACCAGGACGACGCGGCCCACTCCGGCACCACTCCAGGGTCGCCGTCCCAAGACCGAGGTGCCGGCATCCCCGGGGAAGACGGCGAAGCCACCGATCAGGCGAACGGCCGAACCCTCGCTCGTTTCCGCACCGAAGCCGAGCAAAGAGCAGCTGCGCATCCAGGTCGAGAAGCTCGAGCGCGCCAACACGAGCCTCCGGGCCAAGAGCAGAGAGATGAGCAAGATGTCGAGAGCGGCAGCGCTGCGCATCGCCGATCTCGAGGCGCAGCTGGCGGATCTGAGGGACAGGGCCGGATCGCAGGACGCACCCCGGAGGCGGGACAGGAAGCCGGCGCGACCGCCCGCCCGCGGGCGCGGGCCGCGGGAGCGCGATCCGGGCGATGCCGTGCCGCCCGGTGTCGCGGTCCTGGAACCGGCGCCGCTCGACGCGGAGGCGGAAGCCGCCCTGGAGAGCCTGGAGGAACATCTGGGACACGGCTAGCCGCGCGCTCCGATCGACAGAGAAGCTGCCCTGGTCGAGCGAGACCGCAAGGCGATCATCGTCCAGCCTGCGCCGTTCCGGCCAGCAGGTCGAAGCGCCGTCTCATCAGCCGGTGCGGCAGCGTCACCTCGATGAACGGAGCTCCCTCGACCACGTAGCCGAGCCGTTCATAGAACCCGATCGCGTCCTCGCGCGCCGCAAGTCGTGCGCCGATGGCTCCCAGGCGCCGAAGCTCGTCCTCGCCTCGTCGTGCGAGAATCGTGCCGAGGCCACGACGTTCCATGTCGGAGCGGATCGCCATCTGCCGCAGCTTTGCTTCGCCGTGCTGATCCGGCGGCATCAGCAGCAGGGTTCCGGCCAGCACGTCATCCTGCCAGAGCGCGAGGTGGATCTGATCCATTTCCTCAGCGAGCTGTTCGGCGCTGAAACCCAGACCGAGAGGGGCGCGAAGCACGCGATGGCGAAGCGCCACCATCTCCCTCCAGCCCGGACTGTCGAACCGCTCCCGCACGATCCTCATGGCCTCGAGCTCAATCCCGACGTGCGACGGCGACCCGGGTCGTGCATCTCACCGTGTCTGCCGGACGGCGTAGAGCGTGCTGCCTCCTCTTTGCCAGCGAACCGAGAGCCTGCTGTTGCTGTAGCCGGGCGGCAACGACGCGTTGAGCAGCCAGAGATAATCGATGCCGCCGAAGGGAATCATCGGCAAGGCGTCATGCATCGTCGGACGGTGCTTTGCGACGTTGCCGCAGCTCGAAGGCCAGACATATTGCGACGGGTCGTGGTAGAAGATCTTCGAGGGCCGGTATAGCACCTGAAGCAGGTGGATGCCGTCGATGTCCCATTCGGAATTGGTCCAGCTTCGTCGGTAGACGATCGCCAGATCACCCAGATGCCCGAGCCTGTCAGACCGCCAGTTCAGACGTGCATCACAGTCCTGGGCGTTCAGGATCAGGACGCGGCTGTGATCAGGAATATCGTCGAGTGCCGCGATCTCGGTCGAGAAACGCGCCTCGTAAGCGACGAAGCCCGCGAGGGTGAAGCCGAGGCGCACGACCAGCAGGGCCATTCCCGAGATCGCGACCAAGCGAGCCACCGTGATATCCACACGACTCCAATCCTGCGTCGCGAACGCCAACATCGGGATCAGAGGGAGCAGCCGTTCATCCGCATATTCGGAACTGCTCAGCGAGTTGGGAATGCTGACGAAGAGCAGGATCAGCGCGAGGATGGCCGGCACGACGGCACGATGTGGTCGCGCACCTTTGCGCCAGCCGATCAGGAACACCGTCAAGGCCGCGATCAGTGTGCCCACGTCGAGAAGGAAATTCTGGTCTCGCAGCAGCATGACCAGGGAGTTGAGCTTCGCCTTGAAGTTGATCGCGTTCTTGCCCGCGAACGACTGGGTGCTGAGCCGCCAGAGCAGGATGATCAGGATCGACGACAGCAGTGGGCGGATCCGACGCGGAAGGGCACGGAGCTGACCCTGCCGGCGCAGCGAGTCGAATTCTCGTGATCCGACGAACAATACGAACAGGCAGCCTGCGACCACGTGGAACAGGAACAGGAGCGGCACGGCGACCCACGTCGCGGCCTCGCGCGAACGTGGACGGTGGTCGAGCAGCATCCAGACCGGCAGGCCGATGAGCGAGAGAGCGACGCCCAGCATGTAGTTGAGGAAGCCGTAATTGAACGGAAAGCAGTATATGAAAAGAAGCGCCCAGCCGATCGCCGCCGCACCGCGAGGATTCAGCAGTCGGGAGATCATCAGGATGCCCGCTGCGAGCAGCGGTGGGATGAGTGCAGCGACCAGCCAGTAGGCGCCGGTGATGCCGACGATCCGCCGGAGCACGGACACGATGAGGTCGGCTCCCAGATTGGGAACGAGATGCCAGTGGAAACCCATGAGACGCGCGAAAGCCGGATCGCTCGTGGCATACGCAGCCGCGGCCGAGCCACCCATGTGTCCCGGCACGTCGGTGAGCGGCGGTATGGTGACGAAGAAGAACGGTGCGATCAGCAGCGCACAGACCAGGACGGCGAACCACCCGCGCCTCGCGAAGCTGATGTCGAGGACGCGTTGCATGGGAGCCTCTACACCTGCTGGAAGCCGCGCCGGAGGCCGCTGCACAGCGCGCCGAAGCATCCCGGAAGACCTAGGTTAGCCGCTCGTGCGACCGGGTCAATCAGCGAAAGCCGCGTCCGGCGGCGAGCGGCGCGTGCTGATCGAGCTCCACGATGGAGGATCCGGCAGGCCACTGTTCAGCAAGGCGAGCCTGCGCTAGACGACGCTTCATCACCGTCTGAACGTCGGGGCAGCAGGGTTCAGCAATCATGGAGAATACCTGTTGACGATCGCCGTGAACGCCGCTCGGACGCGCGTCGCGGTGCATCTCGGGCCGCTCCCGCACGGCCGTCGCAGCCGGCCCGCACCGGCAGCGCGCGAGCGCGACGACGACATGCAGAACCTCTCGCGGAAACGGTTCTGCCCTCGCGGCTGGCGGCTTTTCCAGCATCGATGAAGATCTTCTTTGCCTTCGAGAACCCGCTTCCCAGCCACGAGGCGGACGCCGAAGTTTTCGTGACGACCGCCAGATATCTGGCGCCTCTGCTTTCGCGAGCATGGCTTCACGTCCCACTGCCGGCCGGCGCCGCGGTCGACGCGCTACCCGGCGTGCCGATCATCCGCGCTCGCGCGCCGGTCCGGCCGGCGGCCCTGAGGCATCTGTGTTGCGGGCTGACCATGATATCGCGAAGCGCGTACTGGCAGGCCGATCTCGTCTATACGCGCAACCTCTGGATCGCGTGGATGGCGATCTTGTTCGGCAAGCGCGTCGCCTTCGATCATTATCGTCCGTGGCCCGATCAGATCCCGCCGCTTCAGCCATGGATCTACCGACTCATCTGTAACCGGTATTTCCTGATCAACATCTGCCACTCGGATTACACGAGAAGAAAATACCTCGGTCTCGGCGTTCCGGAGCGTAAGCTGCGCTGCATCCATAACGGATTCGAGCCAGCGCGTCTGCTGCCGCCGCTGCCCATGGAGACCGCCAAACGGGCAATCGGCGTCCCGGACGGCACCAGAACGGTGGTGTATACAGGGCGGCTCAATCACAAGAAGGGCCTCGAACTCGTCATCGAGGCGGCGAGGAGACTGCCGGATTTGCTGTTCGTGCTGGTCGGCTCGTACGGCGAAGGCCAGATCGAGACGATGGCCAGCACGGTCGCCAATATCCGCATCGTCCGCTGGCAATCGCCGGAGATGTTGGCGCAATATCTCTTCGCGGCCGACCTACTGCTGATCCCGCCGTCGTGGAAGCCGCTTGCCGCGTTCGGCTCGACGGTGCTGCCGTTGAAACTTTTCTTCTACATGGCCTCAGGGCGTCCGATCCTCGCCGGCACCACGCCTGATGTACAAGAGGTCCTGACACATGACGTCAACGCATTTCTCTGCACCCCGGACTGTCCGGCGTCGCTGGTCGACGGGATCATCGCCTTGATGCGTGACACGACGCTCGCGACGCGGCTCGCCGCGACTGCCTTGGCGGAAAGTCGGGATTTCACCTGGGAGGCACGTGCGCACAAGATCGCCGACACCCTCGCCGATCGGCTCCGGTCGAACGCGGCGGAGCGCGGTCGCTGGGGCCGCGTGCAACGGCGCACTTGGCTACGGCAGTCGTGGCGCTGGCTGGCCCATCTGGCACGCACCCGATCCTGGGTTCTGCCTCCGGCTGAGGTCGGGTAGGACGGAACCGTTCCGATCTCCCCCGCCGGCGTCGTCGAATGGATAGCTATCACCAACCTCTCGGCCGCGGCTTCAACTGGCTTGGCGGTGCCACGGTCATCGCCAAGGTCATCGACTTCTCGACGATCCTGGTCATGCTGCTCTACCTGACCAAGCAGCAGGTCGGCATCGCCTCGCTGGTGGTCTCGTTCGGCATGATCATCGAGGCGCTGAACGGCCTGGGTGTCAGCGACGCCTTGATACAGGCCCGGTCGGTGACCCGGCTGCAGCTCGATACGGTGTTCTGGTACGTCGTCGCGGCAGCTCTGTCGGTGAGCGCGCTTACCGTGCTCGCGGCGCCCTGGATCGAAGCCGCATACGGTGTCTCCGGGATGGCCAAGTATCTTCTTGTCATCGCGGTCAAGCAGCCGCTCGTCGGGGTCGCACTGATCCCGCTGGCGATCATGAACAGGGACCTGCAGTACGCACGCATCGCGGGCGTCAACGTGTTCGCCACCCTCGCCGCGGCGTTGACCCGCCTTGGCCTGGCTGCCTTGGGCGCCGGCGCCTGGGCACTGATCGTAGGATACGCGGCGAGCGGCCTCTTCATGCTGCTCGGCGCGCTGCTGGCTCGCCCGTTCCGGCCGGAGATGCGCTTTCAGCTCTCGGCCATCCTGCCGCTGATGCGCTTCGGCGTGCGCGCCGTCGCCGCAAACCTCGCCGAGCAGATATTCAAGAATATCGACTATCTTCTTATCGGGTGGTTCTACGGACCATCGCCGCTCGCGGTGTATCGGGTCGCTTTCGACGTGGCCATGGAGCCGGCGATGGCGGTCGGCACTCTCGTCAGTCGCACGGCGCTGCCGGTTTTCGCGCGCGTCGCGGTGGTCAAGCAGCAGCTCGGGCAGATCGTGACGTGGTCGCTGCGGCGTATCGCGATCCTGGTCGCGCCGCTGATGGTGGGCCTGATGCTCGCGGCCGACCCGCTGACAGCCCTGCTTCACGACGAGCGGGGCAACAGCTATGCCGCCGCTGCCCTGCCGCTCAAGCTGCTGGCGGCGGCCGCCTTGCTCCGGGTCACCTCGCAGCTGCTGCTGGCGGTCATGATGGGGACGGGGCGGCCGGGACTCGCGGCGCGCCTGTCACTGACGACGCTGCTGTCGTTGAGCATGGGCATCCTGCTGGTCGGCTTCACCCTGCCCGCCCGGACCGGCATCATCGCCGTCGCGGCGATCTGGTTGGCCATCTATCCGGTCGTGCTGCTGTGGGGAGCCCGCTATCTTCGGTTGCATTGGGGCGTCCCGGGCGCCGAGCTTGCACGTGCCTTCACGCTACCACTCGCCGGCATCGGCATCATGGTCCTGGCCACCGAGGCAGTACGCCAGCTAACGGGCGGCAGCGGCTTGAAGACCCAGGTCGGCGTCGTCTCGCTGATGGTCACGTTGACCTACGGCGGCCTGTTTCTCCGCGGGCGCTCTCGGCCCGACCGAGCACCGTGACCGGTCGTGCCGGATCGCGCTCAGTGCGTCGCAGCCTTGGCCGGGAGCTGGGTGCCGCGATAGCGGTCGAACATGCTCATCTGGTGCACGCAACTCAACGTGCAGGTCGGACTGCAGGATTTCTCGATGTGGAACTCACGGCGTATGTCCTCGCGCGTGTATTCGAGCAGCGGGATGCCGGGATAGCCGCGTTGTTGCGAACACCAATGGACCTTGCCGTCCTCGGCGACGTAGAGGTAACGCGCGCCCGCACGACACTTCCAGTCGTTGGTCTGGCCGTGCATCAGGTTCTTCTGAAACAGCCAGTAATTGAGGCTGTGCACGATGGAGGGGGAGATCCTGGTGACCTGCGTGTAGGCCCGCAGCTGCTCCGCGCTGAGCGATCTCAGCATGCCGGCATGATCATGGAGCACACCGACGGAATGCTGCAGACCATATCTGGCTGCAGTCCTGGCCACCGTCACGACGTCCTGCGTGCGTTCGTTGGTGACCCCGAGCACGGAGTTCACGTTCACCTTGAACCGGGCATGCTTGGAAAGCAGGTCGAGCTTGCCTTCCACCGAGGAGAGGCTCTTCATCGACACGTCGTCGGGCTTGAGGTTGTCGATGCTGATCTGCATGCCCTGGAGGCCGGATGCGTTGAGCCGCTCGATCCAGCTCCGGCTCAGCCGGAAGCCGTTGGTGATCATGGTGACGATCATGCCGTGGCCTCGGGCGGCTCGGATCACCTGATCGAGATCGGGGTGAAGCAGGGGCTCTCCGCCGGTGAAGGTGATCGAGGCGGTTCGCAGGCCCGCGAGGTGGTCGATCCAGGCGAGGAGGTCGTGCAGCGGCACCGGAGGCGAGAAATTGTCGTACTCGTTGCAGTAGCCACAGGAAAGATTGCAGCGGCGGGTCACGACGACCTGAGCCAGGAGCGGGTTGTAGCGCGAGCCGATGGCGCGGGCCAGGAAGCGGGCTCCGGAGGCGAGGCTTCCGGACCGGGCGGAGGTGGTGCTGCTGCTCATCGAAGCTCAGGGATGCTCTGCGGAAGGCGGGTGCGTTCAGTAGCATCTGCGATCGCCAGAGGAAAGTTCGACAGCACGGCGTCGTAGAAGTCCTCGAGGATCTCGCCTTGCCGGCGGATGTCGAACTGCCGCTCGACGAAACGCCGCGCCTGGACGCGCATGCGAAGCCGCGCTGCCGGCTCATCGAGCAGATCGCTCATGCGCCTGGACAGGGCAGCGACGTCTCGTTCAGGCACCAGAAAGCCGGTCTGGCCGTCGATGACCCCCTCAGCGATGCCGCCGACGCGGGATGCGACCACCGGAACTCCGGTGGCCGCGGCTTCGAGCAACACCATGCCCAGGCCCTCGACCCGTCCCGTGCTCGTGTGGACGCTGGGCAGCACCAGCATCGCGGCGCGTCGCATCCACGCGACGACCTGCGCATGCGGCAGCGCGCCGAGGAACTGCACGCGGCGCTCCAGCTGCAGCGTCCTGGTCAGCGCGTGCAGCGAACGTCGCAATGGTCCGTCGCCGATGATGACCAGGTTGAAGCCCGGGTGCCGCTGCGCCAGGAGCTTGAATGCCCGGATCAGGTACTGCGTTCCCTTCATCTCGACCAGGCGGGCGACATGAAGGATCGTCGACGTCTCCTCGCTCGGATCACGTGGCTGGATGAGCCGGCAATCCACGCCCGTGTAATGCACGTGTGTCAGTGCCTCGGGAAACCCCATCGCCAGAACCCGATCGCGAATGAATGACGAGACGCAGAGAAACAGATCTCCCCGTCGCGCCAGCCGGCGCCTGAACAGCGGATAGTTCGCCCAGGCCGGTGAGCAGAGCAGGGCGGCGGTGGACAACGTCGCATCGAAGCCGTGAAACGTGGTGATCAGCGGGATTCTCAGCTCGGTCGCGAGCGGCAGAGCATAGACGCCGTCGATGCCGAAATGGGCGTGGATGAGCGACGGCCGGTTCCCTCCCAGCAGTTCCAGGTAAGGTCGAGGTGTTCGCGTGACCATCTGCCAGCCGATGCGTGGCCACGACCAGCGGGAGGCGAGATCCTGCAGGGCGAATGACTGCGCTCCCTCCGGCGGATCTTCGAAGCGCAGCCTCCCCAGATACAGGGGACGGTGGCGCCGCAGATGCTGCGCCTGCTGCGTGATGAAGGGCTCCGATACCCTGAACAGATTTTGACGGAAGATCGCAACCTGGCGCACGCGTGCTCCGTGTCCGTCGCTGCTGCCCGTCACCGGGCTATCGCGACCTCGCACTCCGTCTTCAGGCGGAGCCTGAAGGGAGCCGATGGCCGACCGGGCACGATGCCGGCGTCGGGCCGATCCCTGAATACGACCAAGGCGATGATGTCAATAGACGACCGGTTCGCGCACCGGCCCAGCGACAGACGCATCCGGGCCGGACGTCGTCGGGAGGCCGGCCGAACTGGCTGAGACAGAACGGTTTGTCCCCGTCGCGCGGACGCGGAGGCTGTCTCGCCAGCGGTCGGGCGGCAGCCCGGCGATTGGACTTCGAGGTAGCCCTCCTATAGCTTGCGCGGGCCGCACTGCACTGCCATCAGGCCGAACCTTCATGACGATACCTGCCCGACTGCATTTCTGCCTGATCGGTACGAGCCTGCCCTGGGCCTACGTGTTCGCCGTAGTCTCCGCCGCCGAGCGCAGCGGCCTCGCCGAGATCATCGTGCATCATACCGATGCTCTCGAGGATGGCGAGGCGCTGCGTGCGCTCGAGGGCGTGCCGCGCGTGTGCCTGTCTCCGGTGGACGCCACGAGCCTGCTGACGCGGACCGGGCAGATGCTCGGGCTCGGTGATCGACTGGCGCTGCTCTACCACGGGCTGCCGAGCCCGGTGATCCGGTCGGACATCCTGCGGGCGGCGATCTTGTACGCCCACGGCGGGATCTACCTCGATCTGGACACCGTGACGGTGGCCTCGCTCCTGCCGCTGACCAGGGTGACGCACTTCGTCGGCGCGGAGTTCATCGTCTGGCCCGACTTCGTGCGGATGTCGCGTTCCCCGGCCCTGTGGGCACGTCATCTCGCACTCGACCTGCTCCGCAAGACGTTGCGGAGGATGCCGAGCGGCTGGCGCGCCTTCAGGAAGATAGAGAGGCTCTATTCCCTGCACGTCAACAATGCCGCGATGGGGGCGGAAGCGCATTCCGCCCTGTTTTCGTCCTACCTGCACGCGATGCTCGACTTGTCGCCCGAGCGTCAGCGGCAGCGCTACGCGCTGGGACCGAAGCTGCTTCAGGAGGTGGTCCGGCATTATCGGCCCGACGATCTGACGATCCAGCAGCCTCAGGTGTTCTACCCACTTCCGCCGGAAATCTCCGAGCACTGGTTTCGACCCGTACGCGTCGCACGGCTGAACCGGGTCCTGTCGACGCAGACCCGCGTCGTGCACTGGTACGCATCGGTCCGCACCAAGCCGCTGGTCGCGCAGATCAGCCCCGGATACGTGAAGCGACATCGAGAGCGGCAGTTGTACAGCGCGCTGGTATGCTCATGCATTCCCGAGCTGCCGCAAGCGGCATGATCCGCGCGACATGAAGTCAGTCAACAAGGCAAGGTAAGCAGAGATGGCTAGAGGCAAAATCCGCATCGGGATCGTGGGCGTCGGGAACTGCGCGAGCGCGCTGATCCAGGGCATCCAATACTACACGCCGGAACGCTGCCGCGAGGGCGTGGTGGGCCTGATGCATACGGAGATCGGCGGCTACCTGCCGAGCGACATCGAGGTGGTCGCGGCCTTCGACGTCGACGTGCGCAAGGTCGGCACGGACGTGAGCCGCGCCATATTCTGCAAGCCGAACTGCACGCGGATCTTCCAGCCAGATGTTCCTGAGGCGGGCGTTACCGTGCGGATGGGACAGGTGTTGGACGGCATCTCCGAGCACATGGCAGAGTATGCGGACGACCGCACGCTGATCCGATCGGATGCGAGGGAGCTCAGCAAGGCGGAGATCGTCGACGAGCTCAGGCGGAGCCGCGCCGAGATCCTGTTGAACTACGTCCCGGTCGGCTCGGAGGAAGCCGCGCGCTTCTATGCGGAGTGCGCGCTGGAAGCGGACATCGCGTTCATCAACAACATGCCGGTGTTCCTCGCCAGCAACGAGGCAGTCGCGGAGAGGTTCAGGGCTCGCAACCTGCCGCTCATCGGCGACGACATCAAGTCGCAGTTCGGTGCGACGATCGCGCACCGCGTGCTGACCGACCTGTTCGCCAAGCGCGGCGTCAAGCTGCTCAGGACCTACCAGCTGAATACGGGCGGCAACACCGATTTCCTCAACATGAAGAACCAGGAACGCCTGAGGTCGAAGAAGACGTCGAAAACGGAAGCGGTGCAGTCGGTGGCGAAGAGGCGCATCGCCGACGACAACATCCATGTCGGGCCCAGCGATTACGTGCCGTGGCAGAACGACAACAAGGTCTGCTTCCTGAGGATGGAAGGGCATCTGTTCGGTGACACCCCGATGGACCTGGAACTCAGGCTTTCGGTGGAAGACTCGCCGAACTCCGCGGGCGTGGTGATCGACATGATCCGGTGCTGCAAGCTGGCGTTGCAGAACGGCGTCGGAGGCGTTCTCGAAGGTCCCAGCGCCTATTTCTGCAAGCATCCGCCAAGGCAGTTCACGGACGACGAGGCGTACAAGATGGTGGAAGCCTTCATACGCGCGCACACCGCGGAGCTCTATCCGATGCTCGAGGTGCCTGCCACCCTATGAAATGTCTCATCGTCGCCGCGGGGCAGGGCGTGCGGTTGCGCGAGAAGCTCGAGCTCAAGCCACTGATCCCGATCAAGGGCATCCCGCTCATAGAGCACGTGATCGACCGCGCCCGCCGTGCCGGGGTCAATGAGTTCCTCGTCGTCAGCGGCTACCGGGGCGAGGAACTGCGGGGCGCGCTGGATCTCTTTTCCGCCAGGGAAGGCGTTCCGGTCACCCATATCATCAACGATGAGTGGGAACGCGCCAACGGCGTCTCCGTGCTCAAGGGCAAGCGGTATCTCGATGAACCCTTCCTGCTGATGATGTGCGACCATATCGTCGATCCGGAGCTGCTCCGCGGAGTGATGGCGGCTCCGATCGAGCCGGGCGCCGTGATCCTTGCCGTCGATTTCAACGTCGACGGCTCGATCAACGACCTCGAGGATGTCACGCGCGTGAGATGTTCGTCCGGCCGGATCGAGCATGTCGGCAAGCTGATCACCGACTTCAACGGCTTCGATACCGGCGTGTTCCTGTGCACTCCGATCATCTTCGAGGCTCTGGAGCATAGCCGGGCTGCCGGAGACGAGAGCATCTCCGGTGCCATGAACGTGCTTGCGCGGTGGGACAGGGCGTATTTCCTCGACATCCGGAACAGGCTGTGGATCGACGTGGATGATGCGGTCGCCTTCGCCAAGGCCGAGAGATTGCTCGAGTCGGGGCAGCTGTGATGCGAGGACCTCAGCCCACGCACCGGGCTGCGGATGAAACCGGCACCAAGACGCTCTCGCGGAACGCCGAGCCCATCCGGCGGACGTTGGAGATCGAGGAGACCACCAACCGCTACTTCATCCATCCTGTCGCGAACTGGTTGGCGCGGCTGTTCGCGCGCCTGCAGATCCGGCCGAACAGCGTCTCCCTCGCCGGCATGGCGTTCGGCATCATCGCCGGAGTCGCCTACTACCACTACCGGGACGTCCGGTTCGCGACCGCCGGCTTCTGCCTCATGGTCGCCTGGCATGTCATGGATGGTGCCGATGGACAGCTGGCCCGTCTGACACGCTCCCAGTCCGAGACCGGCAAGGTCCTCGACGGAATCTGTGACTACGTGACGTTCATTGCCGTCTACTGTGCCTTGGCGCTGGCGCTGAGCCCGCAGTACGGATATCGCGTGTGGGTGCTGATACTGCTGTCCGGCGCCTGCCACGCGGTCCAGTCCGCGGTGTACGAGGTGCAGCGGCAGGATTATGATTTCTGGGGCTGGGGCCGGAAATCCGCGGCGCTGTTGGACCTGCAGGCACCCGTTGCGCGGCCGCGGATCATGGAGCGGCTGCATCGGCTCTATGCAGGGACTCAGCTCGCTGCCGGCGGCCTCGATCTCGGATCCCGCCGCAGGCTGGCGGAGATCCTGGAACGCCAGCCAGGACGGGCGGGATCGATCCGACGCACGTATCGGAATCGCTTCGGGCCGGCGACGCGCCGGTGGTCGGTGATGTCGGCGAACTACCGCACCCTTGGCATCTTCGTCGCCTCCCTCTTCAAGGCGCCGCTTTACTATTTCGGTTTCGAGATCATCGCCCTGAGTGCGGTCCTGATCGTTCTTCTGCACGGGCAGCGCGGTCGCTACGCATCGTTCCTGACCGACCTGGACGCGGTCAAGTGATCGGCCGTGCCGACTTCCCCCGGTGCGCGCTGCGGAACAGGTAGATCGCCAGAGCCATCACCAGGATCGAGGGCGCCAGCGCCGTGATGGCGGGGCTCAGCTCGAGCAGCACACCCAGGTGACCGAGGATCTGCTGCGCCAGCGAGAACACGATGCCGAAACTCGCCCCGGCCGCCAGATAATGTCCGGTATTCTGTGCGCGCGTCGAGCCGAACACGAAGGGTGCCACGATCATGATCATGGCGATCATCGAGAACGGAATGCTGGCCTTTGCCCAGAGCTCCTGTTCATAACGGGTGGCCTTGCGGTGCTGCCGCTGCAGAGTGCGGACGTGCTGGTACAGCGCGCTCGGCGGAATGCTCTCCAGCGGAAGCATCAGGAACCGCATCTGCTGGATCGGCACGAAGCAGTGCCAAGACAGCGAGGCGAGCCGGTCCGTCTTCAGCTGCGACGCCTCGACGCGCCGTCTCGACACGCTCCTGAGCAGCCAGAGGCCGTCTGGCCGCACGTCGGCCTGCTCCGCATGGATGATGCTGCGCAGGCTTCCGTTCGTCTCGAAGCTGTAGAGATCGATCCCCATCGGAACCCGTCCGCCGCGCAGCCGCTGCACGTTGAGATATTGATGGTCACTCTGCGCCCAGAAGCTGCCGTCGGCGTGAAAAGACGTCGAGGATGACAGGGCGAGGGTGCGCTGTTCCTGCGCCAGTCGCTGAGCCGGCGGGATGACGAACTCCGCGGTCAGGAACAGGGCGGCGATGATGGGAAAGATCAGCCTGAGGACCGAACCGACAATGCGGGTCTCGGAGACGCCGAGGCTCAGCATCGCCGTAAGCTCGGAGTTCCTGGCCAGGGCGCCGAGCGTGAGCAGGGAGCCCAGAAGCATGGAGACCGGCGTCACCTGCAGCAGCCGCGAGGGCGCGGTCAGCAGCACGTAGAGGAGGGCATCCGCGACGGTGTAGTGCCCCTGGCCGACAGAGGCGAGCTGCTCGACGAACTCCAGCAGGCTGAACAGCCCGGTCAGCGCCACCGCGACCCACACGAACGCCCGGAACGCGGCGAACTCCACGTATCGCCTAACCAGGATCATGACCATCCGTGATCCGCAGGAGAGCCGCGGCGCGCCGCTGCAGAGGCTTCGTCACGTGCGTCCGCGCCTGAGCGCGAGCTTGGGCCCGTAGGTGGTCGAGAGCAGGAGCAGGGCGAGCAGCCCGGGCGCCCACCAGATGCCCGGGAACCGGGGCATCATGCCGTGCTGGACCCAGGTTCGCGCCGAGGTGCAGAGCAGGTAGTAGCCGAAATACACGACGAGCGCCGTGCCGAATCTGGCGTACCGGCCCTGCCGGGGCCTGGTGCGGCTCAGCGGGATGCCCAGCATCCCGAGCAGCAGCGTCGAGAGCGGGGTCGATAGCCGCCATTGCAGCTCGGCGGTGTCTTCGGCGGAGCCGGAGGCGACGAGGTGCGCGCTGCTGGCGGCGACGGCGCTGTATCCGAGAGGCTCGCTGTCCCGACCTTCCGGAAACACCGTCAGTCCGTTCGCATGCACCGCCTGATCGGGCTGTCCTCCGTCGCGCTCGATCTCGTAGATGTAGGCGTCGCCCATGTAGACTTCCGGATCGCGGTCCGGTCCGGTCCGCGCGACCCTGTGGGCCTGCCGGGCATGGATGATCTCGGTGCGATCGCTGCGCCGGAGCTTGACGAAGACATCGCGCGCCGGGGCGCCGGGTCCGTCGCGCTGCGCCAGGAAGATCACCCTGGTCCCGTCGCGTCCGACATAGAACGAGCCCGCCTCCATCGCGTTGACGTCGAGCAGGGTGCCGGCACGGTTCGAGAGCTCGTGCAATCTCTCGTACGCCCAGGGGCGCACGATCAGCGACAGCGCGGCCACCGCGAGCGCCAGGTAGCCCGAGAGGGTCAGCACCGCCCGCATCATCGTCGCCGGCGTCAGGCGCAGCGCGAACATCGCGGCGAACTCGGACTCGCTGTGCAACCTGGCGAACGACAGCATGACCGCGATATACAGCGAGGCCGGTATCAGCACTTCCAGCGAGATGAGGACCTTCAGGCCGATCAGCTGCGCGATCGCGCCGACCGGCAGCAGCCCGTCCACCGCGTCCGACAGGAAGCCGCTGGCGCTGTAGCTGGCGAACAGTGCAAGCAGGATGGCGAGGATGATCCCGAGCGGCTTGCTCAGCTCACGCACCAGATAGCGGTTGATGATCAAGGTCGCCGGCCGCCCCTGGCGCGGCAGCAGGGCGCGATCCCCTCGATCAAAGAGCCTGTGGCCACCCGACAGGGCATTCGTGCATCATCCCGGCAGTCGTCGGTCCGGATCTAGCACAGCTCGATCCAGAAACCACATGCGGCCGGGTCCTGCGGTCGCCTGGCCGCTGATCGAGGACCACGATCTCGAAGCGCACGGGGGACACGATGAAGCACGGTCACAATCCAAGGCTCCGCCTCGGCCAGTCGTTGCGGCAGGCATCGAGCTTCGCGCCCGGGCTCAGCGATGCGCCGCCGCTGCCGGCGGTGGATTATGCGGCCGTGAACAGGACGGCGCCGAGCCTGCTGCAGACCGCGTCGGGGAAGCTGCCGAAGGCCTCGGCGGTGGTGATCACCTGGGCCGAAGCCGAGTGGGCGGCGCTCGAGCATGTCTTCTGCAGCGGCGGGGCGCCGATGCCCTACGGCGATCGGTCGCGCGCCGACTGGCCGGGCTGGGAGAAGTATGCCGAGAACCTGCCGCAGGGCGCGCCGTCCGGGTGGGGATACTGGGGCAGCTACCGTCTGGTGGAACTGGGCGGCAAGCCGGTGCTGCTGTTCAAGTCGAACACCCATCTCGACTGGCCGGGCGCCAGCTTCCTGCGGACGCTGATCGGGCTGCTGGTCTCCGAGGTCGAGCCGGCCCTGATCATGTCCATCGGCACGGCAGGCGGAGCGAAGACCACGGACCATGTCGGCACGGTGCGCGCGGTGAGTGCCGGAACGCTTTACGAGGCCGGTCAACCGTCGTCGCGCTGGCCGGAGTACGAGAACGGCTGGAAGGCGAGCGACCTGCTGCTGGAAAAGGCGAACTTCCGCACGCTGCTGTTCCCGGTGCCGAGCAACGCGAGCGCGCTGAGCATGCTGAGTGCCGAATTCAACCGGCACTACGGCACCGGCTACACGCTGGCCCAGCTTGATCCCGACGGGCTGAACCTGGGCGACGCGGTGCCGCAGATCGACGACCAGACCGGAGGCGGTGCCTCGCTGCTGACCACGTCCACCTTCGTGGTCGGCACCACGGCGGGCGAGTACCAGGGTTATAGTTGCATCGAGATGGACGACGCCGTCATCGGCGAGGCGTGCGCCGCCAGCGGCACCGCATTCGCCTTCGTGCGCAACGTCTCCGATCCGGTGCAGAACGCGGCGTTGCCGGCGGAGGTGCAGGGCAACTGGGGGAGCGCGGTCTACGACGCCTACGGGTTCTACACGAGCTATAACGGGGCGATCACCGCGTGGGCGATGCTGGCCTGAGCCAGCTCCAGGATGGCCTGCGCCCAGTCGCGCGGCGCTTCCTGCGGGACCGCATGACCGACGCCGGCAAGGACCCGACGCTCGTAGCGGCCGGAGAAACGCGTCTCATGTCCCTCCGAGGTGGAGGGAGGCGACACGGTGTCCTCGGCGCCGTGCAGGGTGATCGTCGGCACCGGGACCTTCGGCTTGGCCGCGATCGCCTGCTCCATCGCCGCGTAGGCAGGATCACCGGCCACGTTGCCCATGCGGTGGCGGTAAGAATGAATGACCACCTCGACGAAGTCCGGGTTGAGGAAGGAGGCCGCCGACCGCTCGTAGGCCGCACCCTCGAAGCGCCACCGGGGTGACCAGAGGCGCCAGAGCAGCCTGCACAAGGCGTCGCGGTTCTGCTCCAGCCCCTTCCGGCCGCGCTCGGTCTGGAAGTAGTGCTGATACCACAGGGGGTACTCGGCCTGCGGCGGCAGCGGTTCGGAGGCGGCCGCGATGTCCTGCACCACGTAGCCGCAGGCATTGACGAGGCCGATCACCCGGTCGGGCCGCAGCGCCGCCAGGCAGCAGGCCGAGCGGCCGCCCCAGTCGAAGCCCGAGAGGATGGCGCGCCCGATGCCGAGCGCGTCCAGCAGATCCAGCGCGTCCTGCGCCAGCGCGGCCTGCTGGCCGGATCGCATGGTCTGCGCCGACAGGAAGCGCGTCGGTCCGTAGCCGCGCAGGTAGGGCGCGACCACCCGCAGCCCGGCCGCCGCCAGGAGGGGTGCGACTTCCGAGAAGGCCTGCGTGTCGTAGGGGAAGCCGTGCATGAGGATCACCGCCGGTCCGTCCGCCGGTCCCCATGCCTCGTAGGCGATGGAGAGGGTTGCGGTCTCGATGCTGGCGCGTGTCATGGTCGGTCTCCCGAAGGAAGATGCCACGGTCGGCGATGAACGCGCCGGACGCAATCAGCATGGCATCGGAGGCAAGGGGCCGTCGGAGGCAAGGGGCAGTCCGAGGCAAGAGATTGACGACCCGGCGCCGAAGCTGCGTGATCGGGGCGGTGCGGACCATGCCGGAGGACAAGGATGCAGGGCCGTCTCGCAGCCGCACTCCATGCCGTCATCCCGGTCTGCCTCCTGGCCGCGTCGTCGGCCGCCGCCGGCCGAGGCACCGCGGATGCACCGGGCTGCTCCGGAG
>CAXTOC010000002.1:0-13435 GCA_964245725.1 uncultured Acetobacteraceae bacterium
CGTGCCCCTGGCGGGGGTGATCGCCAAGACCTTCTCCGCCGGCCTGTCCGACACGGGCGCGCTGATCTTCGCCCTCGGCTCCTTCGCCGTGGGCTTCGCCTTCCGCCCGGTGGGCGCCCTGATCTTCGGCCGCATCGGCGACCGCGCCGTTGAGCACGCCCACCTCGTAACCCGTGGGCAGGATGTCGGCCAGCATCTCCAGCCGCGGCTGCGCCGCCAGCTCGAACACCCCGCCGACGCTGCGGAACGCCAGCGCGTGCGCCCGGCCCATGAAGCCGCTGCCGATCAGCCCGATGCCGACGCTCGCCGCCTCGCCCTGTTCCAGCTGCATCTTCGGCACGACGACTCTCCTCACCCCCCCCTGACAGGTAGTTCATTCCAGGTGACGGAGAAATGGAATTTATGTTCCGCTCTCAAGGCGGCATTCCGCCAGCGCCACCGCGAGCGTGGTGGCCAGCGCGAAGGTGGCGGAGAGCGACCGGAAGCCCGCATGGTCGGTCTCGGCCACCTCGAGCCAGACCTCGGCGATCTGCGTCATCGGCGAGAACGGGCTGTCGGTGATGGCGACGACGTGGGCGCCGCCTCTCGCGGCCGCGCCGGCCAGCTCGAGCGTCTCCGCCGCATAGGGCGTGAAGCTCACCGCCAGCACCGCATCGCGCGGTCCGAGCAGCTCCACCTGGCGGTGGCCGAGGCCGCCCGCGTTGTCGATCGTCTCGGCGCGGAGCCCGAGCCGTCGCAGCGCGTAGGTGAGGTACACCGCCACCGGCAGGGCGCGGCGCATCCCGAGCAGGCAGATCGATCGCGCTCCGGCCAGCAGCCCGACCGCCCGCTGCAGCGCGTCGGCGTCGATGGTCTGCTCCAGGTGGTCCAGCGAGATCCGCGCCGCGTGGACGAAGCCGTGCAGCAGCATCGACGGCGCCGTCCCGCCGGCCTCGACCTCCCCGGACAGCGAGTCCAGGCGCTCCCGGTAGTCCGGCCAGCGCTGCCGCGCATGGGCGCGGAATACCGCCTGCAGGTCGGAGAAGCCGGCGTAGCCGAGCTTCTGCGCGAAGCGCACCAGGGTCGAGGGTTGCACGCCCGCCTGCTGCGCCAGCTCGGCGACGCGGCCGAACGCGATCTCCTGCGGGTGATCGACCGCGAAGTCCGCGACCTGCAGCAGCCGCTTCGGCAGTGCGTCCCGCCGCGTGACGATCAGCGCCCGCAGGCTCTTGAAGTCGCGCGGGCTCTGCGGGCCGGGCGAGGCGTCGTACGATGCTGAACCGACTCGCGGGAGATCCGCGTCATCCATGCCGCTTGACCATGTGCGAGCGGACGCACGGAACCGCTCTCCTGGCAAGAGGGTTGACCCGACCGCTCTCGTGCCGGTGCCTCTCAGGGGAGACGTCGAGCTTCCTGCGCCTCGAGTGCCGCCTCGAACTGCGCTTCGTTCCAGTTCGCCGCCAGCGCCTCCCGCACCAGTTCCTGCTGGCTCTTCGGCGCCAGGCCGCCGATCGGCGGATCGCGATCGAGGTTGGTCGGGAACGAGTAGCCCTCGGCGGAAGCGGCGATCACGTTGTCGATCCCGGCAGCGGCGGATCCTCCCGTCGCGGCTCGCCGTCGGAGCACCGGGAACAGCGCCTTGATCATCCGTGTGCGGTCCACGCTCTCCATCGCCCGGCCGTAGGCGGACGAGATCTGCAGCAGGTTGGCCATGCGGCGGATGTCGCTGGACCGGTTGCTCCCGGCGGCATGCAGCAGCGCCGGATTGAAGAACACCGCGTCGCCCTTGCGCAGCGGCAGCGAGACGCAGTGCTCGCCGAACCACTCCCGCAGCACCGGGTCCTGTGCCGCGAGGTAGCCGGGCCCGTAGCCCTGCGAGAACGGCATGTAGAGCGTCGGGCCGCTCTGCAGCGGCATGTCGCAGTGCGCGACCGCACCCTGCAGCGTCAGCATCGGCGAGAACCGGTGCACGTGCACCGGATAGCGCGCCACCATCTCCGCGGCCTGGAAGCCGAGATGATAGTCGCGGTGCACCGTCTGTGCCGCGCCGCCCGGATTGACCACGTTCACCTGCGAGGTGACCTGGTAGCAGGGGCCGAGCCAGGCCTCGCTCGCCAGGGCGATCATGTCGTTCTCGTAGTAGGAGGCGAAGGTCTCGGGCTCCCCGAGGCAGAGCTTCTCCAGCGCGTTCCAGATGCGGTCGTTGGCGCCGGCCTTGGCGAAGTGGTCGCCGCCGCCGGCGCCGCGGGCGTGCTGGGCCTCGATCATGCGCTGGAACGCGCGCGTCGCATCGTCGATCGGGGCCGTGCCGGCGAAGGCGCCCTGCAGCACCACGATGCCCGGGCCGTCCCGGAACACCGAGATCCACTCCGCCATCACCTCGCGGCGCCCCTCGGAAGTCGCCGTCAGTTCTCTTACCGCCGCGCAGTCGTAGATGGGGACGTTCATGTCGATCCGCGCGGCGAGCGGGACGTCGTCCGTGCTGGTCTCGCGCCGGACCAGCGCCCGCAGATCCTCGAGCGCGCAGGAACCCGGACCGTACCAGGCGCCGCCGGCGCGGCGCGCTGCGATCGTGTCGGCCTTCATCGGCGGTGCCTCCTTCTGCGGCGTCAGGACAGGAGCCCGACGCTTCCCTGTAGCCCTGCGAACCCCTCCAAAATACCTCAGAGGAGCCCCCGGTGCACAGGACCTTCCCGATGAAGGACATCGCACTTCAGACGGGGTGGGCTTGGTGACGGTCGATCGCGTGCTCAACCGCCGCGGCGGGGTCCGGCCGCAGACCGCGCAGCGCATCCGCCGGCAGTGGATGATCTGGTACGCCAGAGCCTGCAGGCGTCGCTCCGCGGCCGGCGCTTCATCATCGACGTGGTGATCGACGCGCCGGGCCGGTTCAGCTCCGCCGTGCGCGAGGCCCTGGAGGCCGAGCTGCCGTCGCTGCGTCCGGCCGTCCTGCGCGTCCGCTTCCACCTGACCGAGACGGCGGCGCCGGCCGAGATCATCGCCGTCCGGCGGCGGATCGGGCGACGCGGCAGCCACGGCGTGATCCTCAAGGCGCCCGACCTGCCCGAGGTCGCCGCCGCCGTGGCGGACCTCTTAACGGTCATCCCCGTCGACCGGTGCGCCTCGCCCCGGGATCACGGCGCTCAGCTTCCTCCTGCCTCGCCGATGATCCGTGCGGCGAGCGAGGCGGCGGATGCCCGGTTGGCGATACCGAGCTTGTTGTACGTCTGCTCGAGATGCTTATCGACGGTGCGGGGGCTCAGGCCGAGGATGTCCGCGATGTCTCGCGTCGCCTTGCCGTAGCTGATCCAGAGCAGCACCTCCGCCTCGCGCAGGGTGAGGTCGAGCTTCTCCTTCAGGACCATCTCGGGACGCTGGGCCCGCGGCGCCACCCGGAGCAGCAGCTCCTCGGGTCCCGGCACGCCGACGAAGCTCACGCGGAAGCCGGGGCCGTCGAGCGGCATGGGCAGCACCGAGCCGGGAGCGATCGCGCCGGTCGCCAGCCGTGCCGCGAGTTCCGCCGGGACCTGTGCCCGTTCACTGGCCAGCAGCGACGCGGCCTGCGGCGTGGCCCAGAGCAGCCGGCCGGCAGGGTCGACGGCGAACAGGAACCGTCCCGCACCGTCCAGCGCGCGGTAGGCGGCCTGTGCCCGGCGTCCCGCCAGCAGATGCACGTTCAGCCGCGCCAGCACCTCGTCGAGCTGCAGCGGCTTGGTGACGTAGTCCGCGGCGCCGGCCTCGAAGGCGCGCACGACGTGTTCGGGTTCGGACATCCCGGTCATGAACACCACCGGGATCGAGGCGAGCGTCGCCGTCGCCTTCATGCGCATGCACGCTTCCACCCCGCCCATCGCCGGCATGACGGCGTCGATCAGGACGATGTCGGGCCGGTTGCGCTCGAGCACCCTGAAGGCGGCGTTGGCGCTCTGCGCCATGAGCACGAGGTAGCCCGCGCCTTCCAGTGCCATGTCCAGGAGCCCGAGCGTCTCCGGCGCGTCGTCGATGACCAGGACGCATCCGCGCTGGCTCATCCGGAGGGCTCCCGGCGGGAGCCCATCGCGTCGAGCGCGTCCCGCAGCGCCTCCAGCTGATACGAGGTGAGAAGCCTGCGAAGCGGCTGCAGCGCGTAGGCCAGCCTCGGCGTCTCGCCTTCCAGGGCGTCGATCCGCTCCCTCAGCGCGCGCATCGAGCCGCCCTCGATCAGCACACGAAGTTCCGCGACCTGCGCGTGCGACAGCACCGGGGCCGGTCCCTCGTGCTCCGGGCCTCCGTCCGGGCGCGGACCGGGCAGCGCCTCCTCATCGGCCTGCACCCAGGCGAGATCCAGCTGGATGCCGATCTCGCGCAGGAGGGCGGTGAGCTCGACGGGCTTGCTGAGCAGGGCGCAGCCGCCGAGATCCGGGTCGGACCTCGGATCGAGGCCGGGTGCCGTCCCGTGCTGCGCCTCGCCCGAGACGAAGATGATCGGCGCGTGCCCGGCCTGCGTCTCGCGCAGGCATCGCGCCAGCTGGAACCCGTCCATGCCCGGCATCGACAGGTCGAGCAGGAACAGCTGCGGCTGGAACTGCTGGGCCGCCGCCAGGCACTCGGAACCGTTGCTCGCGGTGCGCACCTCGAAGCCCAGCGGCGTCAGCAGGTCGGTCATGAGCGCGCGATGGCCGGCATCGTCGTCCGTCACGAGAACGCGCCGCGCCGATCCGCGATGCCCGGTCACCTGCCTCGCCGCGAGCGACTCCGCCTCGTCGGAGAGGTCCGACAGCATCAGCCTGACGCGGAACCGGCTGCCGCTGCCCGAGCTGCTGCTGCCCCGGCTGCTGCTGACCGTGATCTCGCCGCCGAGGATCTCGGTGAGCAGCCGGGTGATGGTCAGGCCGAGGCCGGTGCCGGGCACCGTGGCGGGAGCGGCGCGCTCGAACGGCTCGAAGATGCGCTCCAGATCGTCGGGCGCGATGCCCGGACCGGTGTCGGCCACGACGAACTCGGCGATCTGCGCCCGCCACGACGCCGAAAGGTGGACGACGCCGGCGCTGGTGAACTTGATCGCGTTCGAGAGCAGGTTGATCAGGATCTGGCGCAGCCGGTGCTCGTCGGCATGGACGACGGCTGGCAGGGCGTGTGCGTCGTAGATCAGGCGCAGCCCCTTGGCCTCCGCCTGCGGACGCAGCATCTGCACGAGACCTTCCAGCAACCCGGGCAGGCGGATCCGGTCGCGGTAGAGCTCGATCCGGCCCGCCTCGATGCGCGAGATGTCGAGCAGGCCGCTGATGATGGCGCTCAGATGCTCGCCGCTCTCGCGGATGATGCGTATGCCGCGATGCCGCTCGGCCGGGATGCGCGGGTCGGCCTCCATCAGCTGGGCGTAGCCCAGGATGGCGTTGAGCGGCGAGCGCAGCTCGTGGCTGATCCCGACGACGTAGCGGCTCTTGGCCAGGCTGGCGGCCTCCGCCTTGTCGCGGGCCTTGTGCAGGGCAGCATCGGTCCGCGCGTGCGCCTTGATCTCGTTCATCAGCAGGCGCGTCTGGCGCCGCGTCTCCTCCTCGGCGTTGCGCCGGCTCTCGCCGGACAGGACGACCAGCCAGGACAGGATCGCCGCCACCAGCACCGCCGCGAGCAGCCCCCGTCCCGGTGCCGGGCTGCCGACCGAGGCGAGCAGGCCGTCGATCGCCGCCGATGCCACCAGCAGCAGCAGCACGAAGCGGCTGAGCCGGGTGTCGAGGAGACGGCGGACGCGCGCCGGCAGCAGCCGCAGCGGCGCCGCGAAGGGCACCATCAACTGCGCCGGCAGCCGGGTCGCGGTCGGCTTGCAGCTGTCGCCGCAGCGGCTGTCGAGCGAGCAGCACAGCGAGCAGATCGGGCCGCCGTAGGCCGGGCAGAACGCCATGTCCTCGTGCTCGAACCCGTGCTCGCAGATGCTGCAGGTGATGGTCCCGAGCTTCGACCAGCCGGTGCGCGGCCGACGGGCCAGGTAGGTGCGGCCACCGGTCCTCCAGGCGATGGCGGGCGCGGCGAGGAAGGCGAAGCCGAACGCCAGGAACGGCCCGAACGCCGCCAGGGTCGGTCCGAGCAGCCCCGAATACGCGGCGAGCCCGACGCCGCTGCCGAGCAGCATGGCGCCGACGCCGACCGGGTTGATGTCGGGCAGATGCGCGCGCTTGAACTCGATGACCGGCGGGCTCCAGCCGAGCGGCCGGTTGACCACGAGGTTGGCGACCAGCGCGCCCATCCACGCGGCGGCGAGATCCGCGTACAGGATCAGGCCGCGCTGGATCGTGTCCAGTATGCCGGCCTCCATCAGCGCCAGGGCGATGGCGACGTTGAAGAAGACGTAGAACACCCGCCCGGGATGGCTGTGCGTCAGGCGCGAGAAGAAGTTCGACCAGGCGAGCGAGCCGGCATAGGCGTTGGTGACGTTGATCTTGACCTGGGACAGCGCGACCAGGGCCATGGTGGCCAGTATCGCCGGCAGCGGCGGCAGGATGGTGCCGTAGGCGAGCCGGTACATCTGCGTCGGCTGCACCGCATCGAGGCCGGAATATCCGGCCGCCAGCCCGGCCCACAGGAGCAGCGATCCGGCCAGGATCTTGACCGCGTCGATCAGGATCCAGGCCGGGCCGCCGAGCACGACCGCGCTCCACCAGCCGAGATCGCGTGCATCGCGACGTGCCGGCATGAAGCGGATGAAGTCGACCTGCTCCGCGGTCTGGCTGATGAGCACGAACATGATCGAGGCGGCGGTGCCGATGGCACGCGGATCGAGACCGTGCGTCTCGGTGCCGCGGAAGCGGGACCAGCCGGACAGCCACCCCGGGTGGAGCAGCAGCACCGCGGCCAGCGGCACCAGGTTCAGCACCAGCCAGGCGGGCTGCGTCACCAGCTGCAGCCGGGCGATGAAGGTGACGCCGTGCGTCACCAGCGGCACGATCACCAGCGCGCACAGGATGTAGGCGATCCAGAGCGGCACCATCAGGAACAGGTTCAGCATGCTGGCGAGGATCGCCGCCTCGATGCCGAAGAACAGGAAGGTGAAGGTCGCGTAGATCAGCGAGGTGATGGTCGAGCCGATATAGCCGAAGCCGGCGCCCCGGGTGAGCAGGTCGATGTCCAGCCCGGAGCGTGCGGCGGCGGCACAGATCGGCAGGCTGATCAGGAAGATCAGCACCGACACCGCGAGCAGGGCGACGCAGACGTTGGCGAAGCCGAAGGACAGGGTCAGCGTGCCGCCGATCGCTTCCAATGCCAGGAAGGAGATCGAGCCCAGCGCGGTGTTGGCCACGCGCAGCGGCGACCAGATGCGCGCGCTCTTGGCGGTGAACCTCAGCGCGTAGTCCTCGAGCGTCTGGTTTGCCACCCAACGGTTATAGTCCCGCCGCATGCGCACGATGCGCAGCCGCGTGGTGTTGGCCGGTCCGATCATCGTCTCTCCGCGGGTGCTGGCGACGCAGGGCAGGCAGAGGCTGGCAGATCATCGTGCGGCACGGCCTGACATCCGGGCGGCCGCAGGCCGGCCGGGCTCGAGGCGACCGGCACTCGCGTTCCTACCGCGCGCGCCCTGCGGCCGGAAGCCCTGCCGCACGCCGCATCGTTTCGCGCGGCGGGAACCGTCTCGTCCGGCGCCCCGGGTCTACGTAATACCGCGTATGGGACCATCTCGCTCGGCTCGATACCGTGACGGAAATCCACGGCTTGATGGGGCTGCCATGACCTCCAACAGCATTGTCGGCAGGCGCGCGTTCGGGCGCCTCGGCCTGGGCCTGCTCGCCGCGACATCGGCATCCCGCCACGCCGGGGCGGCGCCCTCGGGAGAGCCGATCCGGGTCGGCATCCTGCATTCCCTGTCTGGCACGATGGCGATCAGCGAGACCACGCTGAAGGACGTCATGCTGATGCTGATCGCGCAGCAGAACGCCAAGGGCGGCGTGCTCGGGCGTCCGCTCGAGGCGGTGGTGGTGGATCCGGCGTCCAACTGGCCGCTGTTCGCCGAGAAGGCGCGCCAGCTGCTCTCCGTCAACAAGGCGGCGGCGGTGTTTGGCTGCTGGACCAGCGTGTCGCGCAAGTCGGTGCTGCCGGTGTTCGAGGAGCTGAACGGCATCCTCTACTACCCGGTGCAGTACGAGGGCCAGGAGTGCAGCCGCAACGTCTTCTATACCGGCGCCGCACCGAACCAGCAGGCGATCCCCGCGGTCGACTACCTCGTCTCCGAGGAGAAGGTGCAGCGCTGGGTGCTGGCGGGCACCGACTACGTCTACCCGCGCACGACCAACCAGATCCTGCAGTCCTACCTGAAGGGCAAGGGGATCGCGGAGTCGGACATCATGATCAACTACACGCCGTTCGGCCAGTCGGACTGGCAGAACATCGTGTCGCAGATCAAGGCGTTCGGATCGGCCGGAAAGAAGACCGCGGTGGTCTCCACGATCAACGGCGACGCCAACGTGCCGTTCTACAAGGAGCTCGGCAACCAGGGCATCCAGGCAACCGACATCCCGGTCATGGCCTTCAGCGTCGGCGAGGAAGAGCTGGCCGGCATGGACACCAAGCCGCTGGTCGGACAGCTCGCCGCCTGGAACTACTTCGAGAGCATCGACACGCCGGCCAACCACGCCTTCATCGAGCAGTGGCACAGCTTCACCCACAACCCGAAGCGGACCACCAACGATCCGATGGAGGCGCACTACATCGGCTTCAACATGTGGGTGCAGGCGGTCGAGCGCGCCAGGACGACCGACCACGACGCGGTGATCGAGGCCATGGTCGGCATCCGCCAGCCCAACCTGACCGGCGGTGTCGCGACGATGCTGCCCAATCATCATCTCACCAAGCCGGTGTTCATCGGCGAGATCCAGGATGACGGCCAGCTCAACGTGGTCTGGCAGAGCCCCGAGCTGATCCCCGGCAAGGCCTGGTCGCCCTACATCGCCTCGACCAGGAACCTGATCGGCGACTGGCGCAAGCCGATCTCGTGCGGAAACTACGACATCGCCACGAAGACGTGCGTCGGCACCAAGCATGTGTAGAGCCGTCCTGCTCGCGGTCCTGGGCCTGCTGCTCTGCGCATCGGCCCGTGCAGAGGAGGACGCATATGCCAGCCTCGCCTCGGGGCGTTACGAGAGCGTCGCGGAAGGAGCCACGCTGCTCGCGGCCTCCGGCGATCCGCGCGCCGACCTGGTGCTGCATGCGCTGGCCGGGCGCCACCTGTTCGTCTCGCACCCGGGTGCCCGCCTCTACATCCGTGCGGGCGGGACGCTGACCGACGCCCGCACCGGCAGCCCCGCCGGCGCCGTGCCGGAGGGCCTGCGCCCGGTGCGGCTGAACAACCACGTCCGCGAGGCGCTGGATGCGGCGCTGGCGGTGCTCGACCTGCGGTCGCCGGATCGCGGCAAGCGCCTGCACGCCGCCGAGGCGATCTACCAGGCCCATCCCGCGGCGGTCCTGCCCGCGCTCGACCGTGCGCTGGCGCACGAGGCTGATCCCGGCGTGCGGACCCGCCTGGCGCAAGCCCGGGCCGCCATCGTGCTGACCGCCCCGGCGCGGCCGTCTGATGCGGAGGCTCTGGCCGCGACCAGGATCCTGTCCAGGCGCGGCGGGCTGCCGGCGCGGGCGATCCTGGCCGGGTTGCCGCCCGGCGGCTCGGTCGAGCTGCAGCACGCGGCGACCGAGGCGATCGCCACCATCGACCTGCGCCTGCGGCTGTGGAGCATCCTGCAGGACCTGTTCTACGGGATCAGCCTCGGCTCGGTGCTGCTGCTGGCCGCCATGGGGCTCGCCATCACCTTCGGCGTCATGGGCGTCATCAACATGGCGCACGGCGAGCTGGTGATGATCGGCGCCTACGTCGCCTACCTCGCGCAGCAGGTGACCGGCTCGCCCGGGCTGGGCCTCGTGCTGTCCGTTCCGCTCGCGTTCCTGGTGACCGGCGGCCTCGGTATCCTGATCGAGCGCAGCCTGATCCGCTTCCTGTACGGGCGTCCGCTGGAGACGCTGCTGGCCACCTGGGGACTCTCGCTGGTGCTGCAGCAGGCGATCCGCTCGCTGTTCGGCCCGACCAACATCGCCGTCACCACGCCCACCTGGATGTCGGGCGCGATCGCGGTCGGCGGCCTGGTAATCACGCTGAACCGGCTGGTGATCATCCTGTTCGCCGCGGTGGTGATGTTCGCCCTGACCCTGCTGCTCAAGCGCACGCCGCTTGGCCTGCAGATGCGGGCGGTCACGCAGAACCGCCGCATGGCGTCGCTGATGGGGATCAGGACGCCGCGGGTCGACGCGCTGACCTTCGGCCTCGGCTCCGCGGTCGCCGGTCTCGCAGGCGTCGCGATCAGCCAGATCGACAACGTCAGTCCCAACCTGGGTCAGGGCTACATCATAGACAGCTTCATGGTCGTGGTGTTCGGCGGCGTCGGCAACCTCGGCGGCACGCTCGCCGGGGCTGCCACGCTCGGGATCGCCAACAAGGTGCTCGAGCCGATGGTGGGAGCGGTGCTGGGCAAGATCATCGTGCTGCTGCTGCTCATCGCCTTCATCCAGCGCAAGCCGCGCGGGATGTTCCCGTTGCGCGGGCGGGGGATCGAGTCGTGATCGCGGTGCGCGGCGCCGCCGGGCTCGCCGTACTCCTGTCGATCCTGCTGGCCGGCCTGAACATGCTGCCGGCCGCCTCGCTGATGCATGTTCCGGATTTCGCCGTGGGGCTCGCCGGCAAGTACCTGTGCTTCGCGATCCTCGCCGTCGCGGTCGACCTGGTCTGGGGGTTCGCCGGCATCCTCACGCTGGGCCACGCCGCGTTCTTCGCGCTCGGCGGATACGCCATGGGGATGTACCTGATGCGCGAGATCGGCGCGCGCGGCGTATACGGCAACCCGACGCTGCCCGACTTCATGGTGTTCCTCTCCTGGAGCAGGCTGCCCTGGTACTGGTCCGGCTTCGACCATTTCGGCTTCGCGCTGCTTATGGCGCTCGCGGTGCCGGCGGCCCTCGCCGGCCTGTTCGGCTGGCTGGCCTTCCGCTCGCGCGTCTCGGGGGTGTATCTCTCGATCATCACCCAGGCGCTGACCTACGCGCTGCTGCTGGCCTTCTTCCGCAACGACATGGGTTTCGGCGGCAATAACGGCCTGACCGACTTCAAGGACGTGCTCGGGTGCGACCTGCACTCGGCCGCCACCCGCGCGGTGCTGCTGGTCCTCACCGGCGTGCTGCTGGCGGCCAGCCTGCTGCTGACCCGTGCGCTGCTGTCGGGCCGCTTTGGCCATCTCCTCACCGCCGTGCGCGACGCGGAAAGCCGGACCCGGTTCCTCGGCTATCGTCCCGATCACGTCAAGCTCGTGGTCTGGGTGTTCTCCGCGATGGTCGCAGGCCTGGGCGGCGCGCTGTACGTGCTGCAGGTCGGCATCATCAACCCAGGCGAGTTCGCGCCGGCGAACTCGATCGAGGCGGTGATCTGGGTCGCCGTCGGCGGCCGGGGCACCTTGTCCGGTGCGGTGCTGGGCGCGGTGCTGGTCAATCTCGGCAAGACCGTGTTCACCGGCCTGCTGCCGGAGCTCTGGCTCTACGCGCTCGGCGCCCTGTTCATCCTGACCACCCTGTTCCTGCCGCGCGGGCTCATGGGCCTGCAGTGGGGCCGGCTGCGGCTGTCGGCGCGTCGTCCAGCACCCGCCCGCGGCAGCGGGGCCGCGTCGTGAGCGGCCGGAGCCTGCTCTACCTCGACGCCGTGTCGGTCAGCTTCGACGGCTTCCGGGCGCTGAACAACCTGTCGCTGCTGCTCGCACCGGGCGAGATGAGGGCCATCATCGGGCCGAACGGCGCCGGCAAGACGACGATGATGGACGTGATCACCGGCAGGACGCGCCCCGACAGCGGCACCGTCGAGTTCCGCGGCACGCATGACCTGACCCGGATGGACGAGCCGGCGATCGCCCGCCTCGGCATCGGGCGCAAGTTCCAGAAGCCGACCGTGTTCGAGCAGCTGAGCGTGCGCGACAACCTGATGCTGTCGCTCAAGGGCAAGCGGCGCCCGGTCGCGGTCCTGGCCGCGCGGGAGACCGCGCAGGAGAGGTCCCGGATCGCCGACATCCTGGCCACCACCCGGCTGTCCGATCATGCCGCGCGCCTGGCCGGGGCGCTCAGCCACGGCCAGAAGCAGTGGCTCGAGATCGGCATGCTGCTGGGCCAGGATCCCGAGCTGCTTCTCGTCGACGAGCCGGTCGCCGGCATGACCGACGCCGAGACCGCGCAGACGGCCGAGCTGCTGCGCGAGATCAACCGCACGCGCACCGTGGTCGTGGTCGAGCACGACATGGAATTCGTGCGCGCCCTGGCCGTGCGGGTGACGGTGCTGCACGAAGGATCGGTGCTGGCGGAGGGCGCCCTGGACGAGGTCAGCACCGAACCACGGGTGGTCGAGGTCTATCTTGGTCGATAAGAGCGGGGGCTCATGCTGCAGGCGGAATCGATAGACCTGCACTACGGTGCGGCGATCGCGCTGCGCGGGGTGTCGGTCGGCGCCCGGATCGGCGACGTCACCTGCCTGCTCGGCCGCAACGGCGTGGGCAAGACCAGCCTGCTGCGGGCGGTGACCGGGGTTCATCCCGTGACGCGCGGCCGCATCCTGTGGAACGGCGAGGACATCACCCGTCTGTCCACGCACGAGCGGGCGCGCCGGCGCATCGCCTCGGTGCCGCAGGGGCGCGACATCTTTCCGCTGCTGAGCGTTCGCGAGAACCTCGAGACCGGGTTCAGCCTGCTGCCCAGACGCGAACGCAAGGTCTCCGACGAGATCTTCGAGCTGTTTCCGATCCTGGCCCAGATGCAGCGCCGGCAGGGCGGTGACCTGTCCGGCGGCCAGCAGCAGCAGCTGGCGATCGCGCGCGCGCTGGTGATCCGCCCGCGCCTGCTGGTGCTGGACGAGCCCACGGAGGGGATCCAGCCGAGCATCATCAAGAGCATCGGCCGCATCATCACCCTGCTGCGCAACCGCGGCGACATGGCCATCCTGCTCGTCGAGCAATACTACGAGTTCGCACGCGCGCTCGCCCAGCACATCACCGTGCTGGACCGCGGGCAGGTGGTGATGCAGGGCGAGGCCGCCACGCTCGACGAGACGGCGCTGCGCGGACACGTGACGATCTAGATGCCCACTCGAAGCATGCGGGGGTGCAGTCTTGGATCACGCTCTGGATGCATGGCCGTCGCGCGGGAACCGACGAGCGGCCGCTCCGGAGGGTCCGGAACGGCTGCAGCGGGCGCGCGGGGCGCTCCGCCTCGAGGTGGGGCGGCGGCCCGAGGCGACGCGGCTGCTCGGACTGCGCCAGGAGGGCTGCCTCAAGCTGCTGTTCCCGCGCCGCGAGCCGGGAGCCGCACTCGAGGGCGTGCTGGTCAACAGCTCCGGCGGGATCGCCGCCGGCGACCGGCTGCACGGCACGATCCGCTGCCGCGAGGCGGCTTCGTTGCTGCTGACCACCCAGGC
>CAXTOC010000002.1:13445-46986 GCA_964245725.1 uncultured Acetobacteraceae bacterium
ACCCAGGCCGCGGAGCGGTGCTACCGGGCGCGTCCGGACGAAGCGGCGGCCACCATCGACGTGTCGATCCGGCTCGATGCGGGCGCCGCCCTGGAATGGCTTCCCCAGGAGACGATCCTGTTCGACGGCGCGGCGCTCGCCCGCCGCCTCCGCGTGGAGATGCACGACACCGCGCGGCTGCTCGCCGTGGAGAGCCGGGTATTTGGCCGCGCGGGCTCGGGGGAGGTCGTCCGGTCGCTCGCCTTCGAGGACAGGATCGAGATCGTCCGCGCAGGCCGGCTGATCCTCCTCGACAGCCTGCGCGTGGAGGGCGACGCGCAGGCGCTGCTGAGGCGCCGGGCGGTGGGCAACGGCGCGACCGCGGCCGCCACCGTCATCCTGGTGGCCAAGGATGCGGCGGAGAGGCTGGACGGCGTGCGTGCCCTGCTGGACGAGGCGGCCGATGCGGATGCGGGGGCGTCGGCCTGGGACGGCATGCTGGTGGTGCGCCTGCTCGGCCGCGATGCGGCACGGCAACGCGCCTGCCTGGTGCGCGTGCTGGAGATGCTTCGCGACGGCAGGACGCTTCCGCGGGTCTGGCGCAGCTAGCATGATCCGAGGGCAGGGGAGTCGCAGGCATGAACTTGACGCCGCGCGAGAAGGACAAGCTTCTCATCGCCATGGCGGCGCAGGTCGCGCGACGTCGTCTGGAGCGCGGCGTGCTGCTGAACCATCCCGAAGCGGTCGCGCTGATCAGCGACTTCGTCGTCGAGGGCGCGCGCGACGGGCGCAGCGTCGCGGACCTGATGGAGGCCGGCGGCACGGTCCTGACGCGCGAACAGGTCATGCAGGGAGTGCCCGAGATGATCCCCGACGTGCAGGTCGAAGCCACCTTCCCGGACGGGACCAAGCTGGTGACCGTGCATGACCCAATCCGCTAGCGCCGTGCAGGCCGAGATCCTGTCTCCTGGCGAGCTTCCCGGCGAGGTCCTGACACGGCCGGGCGAGATCGCCCTCAACGAGGGTGCCGACGTGGTCGTGCTCGATGTCGTCAATACCGGCGACCGTCCGATCCAGGTGGGCAGCCACTACCATTTCGCCGAGACCAACCGGGCGCTGTCCTTCGACCGCTCGGCAGCGCGCGGCCGCCGCCTGGACGTGCCGTCCGGAGGCGCCATCCGGTTCGAGCCGGGCCAGAGCCGGAGCGTCGCCCTGATCCCGATCGGCGGGTCGCGGCAGGTGGTCGGCTTCCGGGGGCAAATCATGGGAGCGCTGGACTGATGGCAAGGCTGAGCCGGCGCGCCTATGCCGACATGTATGGGCCGACCACCGGCGACCGGGTGCGACTGGCGGATACCGGGCTGCTCATCCAGGTCGAGCGCGACCTGACCCAGTATGGCGAGGAGGCGAAGTTCGGCGGCGGTAAGACGATCCGCGACGGCATGGCGCAATCCCAGCGCAGCAACGCCAAGGGTGCGGCCGACACCGTGATCACCAACGCGCTGATCCTGGATCACTGGGGCGTCGTCAAGGCCGATGTCGGCCTCGTCGCCGGACGCATCGGCGCCATCGGCAGGGCGGGCAACCCCGACACCCAGTCCGGGATCGACATCGTCATCGGTCCCGGGACGGAGGTGATCGCCGCGGAAGGCAAGATCGTCACCGCCGGCGGGATCGACAGCCATATCCACTTCATCTGCCCGCAGCAGGTGGAGGAGGCGCTGTCGTCGGGCATCACCACCATGATCGGCGGCGGCACCGGTCCGGCCACCGGCACCGCGGCCACGACCTGCACCCCGGGTCCGTGGCATCTCGCGCGCATGCTGCAGGCGGCCGAGGCGCTGCCGGTCAACCTCGCCTTCTCCGGCAAGGGCAATGCCTCGCGCCCGGCGGCCCTGGAGGAGATGGTGCGGGCCGGCGCCGCCTGCCTGAAGCTGCACGAGGATTGGGGCACCACGCCGGCGGCGATCGATTGCTGCCTGTCGGTCGCCGATCGCATGGACGTGCAGGTGATGATCCACACCGACACGCTGAACGAGAGCGGCTTCGTCGAGGACACCATCGCGGCCTTCGCCGGCCGCACGATCCATGCATTCCACACCGAAGGCGCCGGCGGCGGCCACGCTCCCGACATCATCCGCGTCGCCGGGCTGCCGAACGTGCTGCCGAGCTCCACCAACCCGACGCGGCCGTTCACCGTGAACACGCTGGAAGAGCATCTCGACATGCTCATGGTGTGCCATCATCTCGACCCGTCGGTGCCGGAAGACATCGCGTTCGCCGAGAGCCGGATCCGGCGCGAGACGATCGCCGCCGAGGACATCTTTCACGATCTCGGCGTGCTCTCGATGATCTCGTCGGACAGCCAGGCGATGGGTCGGGTCGGCGAGGTCATCATCCGGACCTGGCAGACCGCCCACAAGATGAAGGCGCAGCGCGGCGCGCTGGCAGGAGATGGCGACGCCGACAACATGCGTGCGAAGCGCTACATCGCCAAGTACACGATCAACCCCGCCATCGCGCACGGGATCTCCCACGAGGTCGGCTCCGTGGAGTCCGGCAAGCTCGCCGACCTGGTGCTGTGGAACCCGATGTTCTTCGGGGTCAAGCCGGACCTCGTCATCAAGGGCGGCGCGATCGCCTGGGCGATGATGGGGGATGCCAACGCATCGATCCCGACCCCGCAGCCGGTGCACGGACGGCCCATGTTCGCTCCTCTCGGCGCCGCACTGGCGTCGACCTGCATCACGTTCGTCTCCACGGCCGCGCTGGAGGACGATGTCGGGCGGCGCCTCGGTCTGCGCCGCACGCTCTCGGCGGTGCACGACACGCGCGGCACGATCGGCAAGCGCCACATGATCCACAACGACGCACTGCCGGTCATAGAAGTCGATCCGGAGACCTACGAGGTGCATGCGGACGGTGTCCTGCTGACGTGCGAGCCCGCGGAGCTGCTGCCCATGGCGCAGCGCTACTTCCTGTTCTGATGCGCGCCCGGAGGGTCCTCCCGGCGGGAAGCTGGGATGCATCGCTGGAGATCGGCAAGATCGTCGCCGACCACGACCAGCGACATCGTCGTCGCATCCTGCTGCGGACCGACGGCGGGCTCGACGTCCTGCTCGACCTGAAGCAGGCACGTCATCTCCGCGATGGCGACGGCCTGCTCCTCGAGGAGGGCGGGGTCGTCCGGATCGTCGCGCGCGCGGAGCGACTTCTCGTTCTCACGGCGGTGGATGCGCCGACGCTGCTTCGGCTCGCCTGGCATCTCGGCAACCGGCACCTGCCGACCGCGCTGCTCGCCGACCGGCTGCTGATCCGGGACGACCACGTGATCGCCGACATGGTGCGGGGGCTGGGCGGCCGGGCCGATCCCGTCGAGGCCCCCTTCGACCCCGAGGCCGGGGCCTACGACGCGAACACGCACCTGCCGCACCACCATCCCTGACGGCGATGGATCAGGCATCGCTTCCGAGGCTGCTGACCTGGTTCTCGCCGGCGTTCCCGACCGGTGCCTTCGCCTACAGCCACGGCGTCGAGTGGGCGGTCGAACGCGGCGCGATCCTCGATCGTGCGCAACTCGCCGACTGGCTGGCAGCACTCCTGCTTCATGGCAGCTTGTGGTCGGACGCGATCCTCCTGCGCCACGCCTGGCGGGCGCACGACGAGCAGCAATTGCGCCATCTGGCGGATCTGGGCGTCGCCTGCGCGTCCTCGCACGAGCGTCAGCATGAGACCGTCACGCAGGGCGCCGCCTTCGCGCGCGCCATCGCGGTCTGGGGACAGCTTCCCACGTGCCTGCGTGGGATCGGGGCGGTCGATCGCTGGCCTCTCCCCGTGGTGATCGGAGCGGCCTTGCGCCACGGCGGGATCGGTCAGGAGCAGGCGTGCCTGGCGGTCGGACATGCCAGTCTCGGCAACCTCGTCTCGGCGGCGGTACGGCTGATCCCGCTCGGCCAGACCGACGGCCTGCGCTGCCTGGCCGCCCTCGAGCCAGCGCTCCTGGAGATGACGCGACGCAGCGCCGGAGCGAGCCTGAACCTGCTGGGCGGCTGCTGCATGATGTCCGACATCGCCGCCATGCGTCATGAAACCCAGAGAACGAGACTGTTCAGAACATGAACGAGGACGCAGCCTTCGCCCAGGGCCCTCTGCGGATCGGCATCGGGGGACCGGTCGGCAGCGGCAAGACCGCGCTGATGGACGCCCTGTGCCGCACGTTCCGGGACCACTACGAGATCGCTGCCCTGACGAACGACATCTACACCAGGGAGGACGCCGATTTCCTGGTGGCCGCCGGCTCGCTCGACCCGGAACGGATCCTCGGCATCGAGACCGGCGGCTGCCCGCACACCGCCATCCGGGAGGATGCGAGCATCAACCTGAGCGGCGTCGCCGAGTTGACCCGCCGCTTCCCCTCGCTCGACGTGGTCCTGATCGAGAGCGGCGGCGACAACCTCGCCGCCACCTTCAGCCCGGAGCTTGCAGACCTGACCATCTACGTCATCGACGTGTCTGCTGGCGACAAGATCCCGCGCAAGGGCGGTCCGGGCATCACGCGCAGCGATCTCCTGGTCATCAACAAGATCGATCTGGCACCGCATGTCGGAGCCAGCCTGGAGGTGATGGATCGGGACGCCCGACGCATGCGTGGCGATCGGCCTTTCGTGTTCGCCAACATCAGGGCGGGCGCAGGCGTCTCCACGATTGCCGGCTTCATCGAGAGGGCGGGGGGGCTGCGATAGGAAGACGCGCACCCCGCGGCCCGGCGTCGCGTTTATGAGCGCAGTTAACATTTTGGTAATCGAGGCGTCTCTAATTTGGAGCAGCTGGCTTAAAGCCGCGAATGGTGCGGCTTTGCCGTCTCTTCCAGGAGGCCCCCTTGCGTGTCACCAAACCTGCCTTGCTCGGCGCTGCGCTGCTCGTCACGAGCGCCATCGCCACACTCGCGCAAGCCGGCGCGCCGCCGGCTGCACCCAATCCTCCGCAATCCTCTCCGAAACTGAAGGTGATCGGCCCGGCTTCGGCCTCCCAGCCGGTCGAGTTCGACGTCGTGCTGCCGCTGAGCGACTCGGCATCCCTCGACACGCTGCTGGCCGAGCAGCAGGATCCGACTTCGCCGCAATTCCATCACTGGTTGAGCCCCGCCGAATTCGGTGCCCGCTTCGGCGCCAGCCAGCAGATCGTCAACGCGGCCGCCTCGATCCTGAGGAAGTTCGGCCTGCAGGTGACGCCACAGAGCCGATCGCTTCACGTCGCCGGCACCGCCGGTCAGGTGAACACGTTGTTCAATGTCAGCCTTGCTCTGGCGGTGAATGCAGTCGGCCAGAAGCAACTTGTCGCCAATGGTCCGCTGGCCTCGCCGGCGGCGCTGTCCGCGGTCGGTGCCATGATATCGGCGTTCCAGATGAATGGGTTCCAGGCGCTGCCGCTCGTGCGTCGCAGCTCGAGCGGCTACATACACCGCAGCACGGGCGGATACGGCCAGAGCGGCGGATCCACCGCTACCGGCTACTTCTACAACGATCTCAAGCAGGCCTACGGCTACCCGTCCTACCAGGCGACGACCACAGGACAGAGCAAGGGCCAGCGTCTCGACGGTACCGGCGCTACCGTGGCCGTGGTGATGGCGAGCGACGTGCTGGACTCCGACGTCGATGCCCTCTTCAACCAGATGAACTTCAAGGCGGTCTCGGGCCAGGCTTCCAACCCCAAGGTCGCCGCCCGCCGGCCTGTCAACGGCAGCACGGTCTTCTCCGCTACCGACACAGCGGCTGAAGAGGCCACCATCGACGTCGAGCAGGTACTCGGCGGCGCGCCCGGCGCACAGCTCGTCCTGTACGACACCCCCGACCTGACCGACCAGTCACTCATCTCCGCCTACACGGCGATCGTCAACGACAACGTGGCCGACGTCGTCTCGATGTCATTCGGCCAGTGCGAGCTGTACTACACGGCGCCGTACAACACCGGCTCCGATCAGACCTTTGTCCTCAAGATCTTCTCCGAGTTGTTCAAGCAAGGCAACGCGGAGGGCATCACCTTCATCGCCGCGTCGGGCGACGCCGGTGGTCTCGGCTGCATGAATCCGGGATACTTCTCGGGCGGCAGCGGTCAGTTCGTTCCGGGCGTTTCCGTTCCGGCAGCGGACCCGAACGTCACTTCCGTCGGGGGAACCAACCTTGTCACGGCGGCAGCGACGGGTGGCTCCAGCTCGGCCTATGTCAGGGAGAACGCGTGGTCCGATCCTGAGCTCGCCTTCGATCCCTTCAGCGTGGGTACGACTGTCTCAGGCGGCGTCTGGGGTTCCGGCGGAGGTACCTCGACCATCTACGCGCGGCCGTCGTACCAGTCTCTCGTCAGCACCGGCTCCTCGTCGTTCCGCACGATCCCGGATGTCGCCATGGAGATGGGTGGATGTCCGGATATCGCGCAGGCGCCCTGCAACGGCGCAAGTTCCGGCCAAGACGGCTCGGGTGACGCCGAACGTTCGAGTCTGGATGTCGTCTTCAACGGTCAGCCGGATAACGTGGTCGGCACGAGTGCTGCCGCTCCCGAGATGGCAAGCGCCGTGGCTTTGCTCGTCGAGACCCAGGGTCGGCAAGGCAACCTCAACCCCTACATCTACACGATCGCTCGGCAGCAGGCCAACGGCGGCCCGACCACCTTCCATCAGTCCATCCCGGGTTTCAACGGCACCGACTCGGGCAACGGCACCTACAATCTGATCACCGGCAACGGGACACCGGACGTCGCGGCGCTGATCGGACGAACCAGCACCCCCAGGGCTGGCGCTCCGCAGACGGCCTCGAACCCTTGATAGGGTTTGCGGTCCGTCGGTGACATGTCGGCACGGACATGAGCGGGCGACTTCGTTCTTCGCAACGGAGTCGCCTGTCTCGCTCGTCGACCGCAAGCTCGACGAGCCGTCTCGCTTCGCCCGTGCCGCCGTCGCGTGCTCGAGCCTCACCATGGGGATCCCGTGATCAGGACGAGGCTCGCAGGTTGACGTCGTTCAGCGATCCTTAATCGAACAGGACGATCCTGGATGACCAACCGGGCGATCGCCATGTCATCAAGGGAACCGCGGCTGACCAACCTCCCGCCCGCGCTTTTCTGGCGGCGGTTCCTGCACGCCGTGTTTCACGGCTGCCTGCTCGCCCTGTTCTGCACGGCAGGTGCCGAGGCGCAATTTACCAGATTTGAGAACTTCGCGGACGAGCAGGGCCTCGGCAACGCGTCGGTTTCCGCCCTGGCCCAGGACGCCGACGGCTATGTCTTGCTCGGAACCGAAGCCGGGCTCTACCGCTACGATGGCTCGAACATCTCCCCGTACGACACCGCGGTCGGCTTGCCCCCCGCCGCCTGGATCAGGAAGATCGTCACCGACGAGCGTGGTCGGATCTGGGTCCTGACGACGGACGGCATCTATCTCCGCGACGGACCGAGCTTCAGGCGGGTCGCGGTCGGGAAGCCGCTTCACCTGGTCTCGCCGCATCTCATCGCCTTCTCCAGGGGCGACGTGATCGTCGACAGCGGCGGCACGCTGTTGAGTGCTCCGGTCGGGATGCACGGCACGGGACGATTCTCGCCGCTGCTGGATCCGGCGGCGTCCGACGCAAGCCCTGAGCTAGGCCGGTCGCGCTTCGTCGTCTCGGATAGCGGCGGCGCCCTCTTGGTGGGATGCGGCGAAGCGATCTGCCGCTTGAAGGACGGACGCGTCAGCCTGTTCGGACGTGCCGACGGCCTGCCTGCCGATGCGTGGCAGGTCGCACTTCGAGCGCCCGACGGCACTCTCTGGGCCCGAAGCCTCGACCGTCTGGCGTGGCGCCGGCCGGGCGAAGCATCGTTTCACGCGGTCGGGATTCCCGGTCGGCGCGGCCACTTCAACATTGCGGTTCCTGCTCGCCTCGATCTGCTCGCCGACGGACGCGGCGGCGTCTTCACGATGGGTGAAGAGGGACTGCTCGAGTACGACGGAACCTGGCGCAGCTTCCTGCATCACGACGGAGGCCTGTCCACCAACCCCATCCAGTCGTTCATGTTTGATCGCGAGGGATCGCTGTGGGTAGGCAGCATAGGCCACGGCGCGTTCCGCAGCCTCGGGCTGGGAACCTGGGAGCACTGGACCACTTCCGACGGCCTGCCGAGCGAGATCGTGTGGGCGATGACCCGGCTGCACGACGGCCAGCTCTGGGTTGCGACCTATGGTGACACGGTCCCGCTCGACGGCAAGGACCCCGGTGTGCCCGGCGGCAGCGAGAACGTGTCGGCGACACGGGGTGGACGGTTGTGGCTCGCTCCACTCCGGGCGCCCTTGACCCGCTTCGACCCCGCCCAACGTCGCTCCGAACAATTCCCGATCCCCGGCACCATGTCGTCGACATACGTCGACCCCGAGAACCGGCTCTGGCTTTCGACGGACAAGGCTCTCCTGACGATCGCGGATGCGGATGCGGCCGCAGGCAAGGTGAAGGTGGACCTCGCGATACCGCAACCGACGACGCAGGTGATGACCGACCCTTCAGGCGTGACGTGGGCAGCGACCGCGGCGGGCATCGCCCGTCGGAGCCGTTCCGGAGAGTTCCACACCGTCATTCCGTCAGCTACGCTCGGAGGTCAACCCGGAGGGCTCGCCTTCGCGCCGGATGGCAGCCTCTGGACGTTCACGGACCGCGCCGGTGTCCTGCGTTTCCGCCTGACAGGCGATCGTGTGGCTGCATTGCCTTCACTCGCCATGCCCACGATCGGTTCCAACAACATCATGTTCCTGCATCGTGATCGTCACGATCGGATGTGGGTGGGCAGCGATCACGGCATCGACCTGTTCGATGGCCGATCCTGGCGTCGGTTCACCGTTGACGACGGGCTCCTGAGCAACGACCTGGATCAATGGGCCGTCTTCGAGGATGCCGACGCCTCGATGTGGTTCGGAAGCAGTCGCGGCCTCACGCATCTCATCGACGCTGGCCGCCTGCCGCCGTTGATCCCGCTGCATCCCAAGGTCACCGGTATCTCGATCGGCGATCGCTTTCTGTCGCCCTCTTCCTCGGTCCGCATCAACTGGAGTTCGGCGCCCCTGGTGATCCACTTCGTCGACCTCGACCCGGCTCGCGCGAGGAACACGGTGTTCCGCTATCGGATGCACGGACTCGACACCGGATGGAGCGACACGACCGGGCATGAGGTCCGTTACGCTGATCTACCGGCGGGGAAGTTCCAGTTCGAACTGATCGCGGTCGACTCGGCACATGGCTCGGTGTCGGCTCCTGTCGGGTTCGCGCTTCGCATCCGGGCTCCCTGGTGGCGGCGGTGGTGGTTCTACAGCTCCTGCACAGTCGCCCTGATCGGGACGGTCGTCGGAGCTTGGCGGATGCGCGTGCGGCTGCTCTTGCGCCACCGTTGGCGATTGGAGACGCTGGTTTCCCAGCGCACGGCAGAGATCGAGCAGGCCCGCAGCGAACTCGAGCGGCTGGCGATGTCCGACATGCTGACCGGCCTGCCAAACCGGCGAGCCCTGATGGCCCTTCTTGAAGAGAAGGTTGCAACGGCGCTGTCGTTGCAGGCGCCGCTGGCCGTACTTCTCTGCGACATAGACCACTTCAAGAAGATCAATGACGGCTACGGCCACCTCGCCGGCGACGGAGTGTTGACCGAGTTCGGCAAGCGTCTGGACATGGCCATCGAGCCGCCTGAGGCTGCCGGCCGTTACGGCGGCGAAGAGTTTTGTGTCGTCCTCTCGGCGCCGCGGAAGAAGGTCTTGGAGCGCGTCGCGATGATCCGGTCGGTCATAGCCGATACGCCCTATCATGTCTGCGGGACGAGCCGAGCCGTCACGTCAAGCGGCGGCCTCGCCTTCCTCCGTGCAGGCGAGAACGCCTTGTCGCTTCTGGCGCGTGCCGACGCCGCCCTTTACCGCGCCAAGGAGAAGGGCCGCAACCGGATCGAGCACGAACTGCTGGAGGAGGCGACGTATGCGCGAGGCGGCATAAGCTCGGAGGCGTTGGGAAAGTCGCAGTCCGAGGAAAGCATCGTCAGGCAGGGTGACGAAGGCCCGAGTAGGATGGGGTCTAATCCTCTGGCGCGGGCGCGAGGCGATCTTGAGCACGACCTGCGCCAAGCGCTCGCCGGGGGACAATTCCTGCTGAACTTTCAGCCGGTGCTCCATCTCGGGAAGGACACGATCACGTCCTGCGAGGCGCTGATCCGGTGGCACTCTCCGACACGCGGCAAGGTCTCGCCGGCAGAGTTCATTCCATTCGCCGAGGAGGTGGGCTTGATGCCGGAGATCGGCGAGTGGGTGCTCGGTGCTGCATGCCGGGAAGCGACGACGTGGCCGGATGGCATGAAGGTCGCGGTCAACCTGTCGGCCGTGCAGTTCCGGTTGCCCGATCTGGTGACGCGGATCGAAGCGGTCCTGAGGGCGACGGGACTCGCTCCCAGACGCCTCGAGCTCGAGGTGACCGAGACCGCGATGATCGGGGAGATGGAGGCCGCCACCTGCACGCTCCGGCAGCTCAGGGCGCTCGGCATCACGGTCGCTCTCGATGACTTCGGCACGGGCTACTCGTCGTTGAGCTTCCTGCGCACCCTGCCGTTCGACCGCATCAAGATCGACCGTTCCTTCGTGCAGGATCTCGGGAAGAGGCCGGAGGCGACGATCATCGTGCGTGCCATCGCCGGGATGTGCGCGAGCCTGGGAGCCTCGGTCACTGCGGAGGGCGTGGAAACGGAAGAGCAGATGGAGGCACTCCGTGCCGTCGGCTGTTCGGAGGTTCAAGGTTATCGCATCGGTCGTCCTTGCCCGGCATCGGATCTCGGAGGTTGGCTGGCGGCATTCAGAGCCAGTCACGCGAGGGAAGTAGGCCTTCATGCAACGTCGTATTAGACAGCGGGAACTCGGTCTCCGATATGGCGTGAACCGGATCACCATCGGCTGCCGACATCGCATGCCTTGCGAACACAATTCGGATCTGGTGCAGGACCGGCTCCGCCATCCCGTCCGGATGCCTCTCCGACACCGTGCTGCCGCGAGCGCGCCCCGGCCAGGATGAGGGACTACGGCGACATCGCGAATTGACGTTTCGGCCTGACGACGCGGCACTCGGCCGCAGCGTCCTACGACAGCGTCCCGCGCCTGCTCGGCTCGAGGTGGCGGTTCCCGATGATACTGCTCGCCCCCGCCGCGGTCGCCGCCTCGCCCGGTCGTTCGCCTGGGTCATCCCGGCATGACCACCCGGTTCAGGTCCTGCACGAGGCGCGGATCCGCGGTCGGCTCGGCCGCCGGTTTCGCACGTCCCGCCGTGCCAGGTCAGCGCGCGGCGACGGCTGGTTTAGCCATGGTCGACATGCGTCAGCCGCCGCTGCCGCGCGAGAGAACTCGCGTCGCGCGACGGATCAACATCTGCCGAGGTCTGCCGGGGAGGGCGGCGAACTCCGTCGTCAGCCACAACGCGTGTCGGGCCTGCCGCGTTCGGACGGTTCCGGCCGGTCCGGTCGGCTCGTCCATGCCTTCACAGTCCGGGGCCCGCATGGCATGTCGATACCGCCGCTCCATCGCAGAGGCCCGATGCGCTCCCTCGCCGCCGTCCTCGCGCCGACGCCGCTTTCCGCCCTGGATCGTCGACGCTGGCGACGGCCACGCGCCGAGCCGTTGTGCAGATGCCGAGGAAGCCGTCATGGGATCATTAAGCGGACGCGTGGCGTTGGTTACCGGATCAACCGGCGGGATCGGCCTCGGCATCGCCGGTGCGCTCGCCGCCGAAGGTGCGGACATCGTCATGAACGGCCTTGGCTCCGACACCGCGATCGAAGCGGCGCGCCAGACGATCGCGGATGCCGGCGTGCGTGTTGAGGTGTCCGGCGCCGACGTCCGCGCACCGGCCGAGATCAGAAGGATGGTCACGCAGGCGGAGGCCGCGCTCGGCCCGGTCGACATCCTGGTCAACAATGCCGGCGTGCAGTTCACCGCCGACATCGTCGACTTTCCGGACGAGCGCTGGGACGAGATTATCGCCATCAACCTGTCCGCCGCCTTCCACGGCATCAAGGCGGTGACGCCCCGCATGAAGGCGCGCGGCTGGGGCCGGATCATCAACGTCGCATCCGCGCATGGCCTCGTCGGCAGCGCGCGAAAGAGCGCCTACGTGGCCGCCAAGCACGGCCTGCTCGGATTGACCAAGGTCGCCGGGATCGAGCTCGCCAATGACGGGATCACCGTGAACGCGATCTGTCCGGGCTGGGTGCGTACGCCCCTGGTCGAAGTGCAGCTCGAGGACCGCGCGTCGCGCGGCGGCCGCACCGTCGACGAGGAGAGCAGGCAGCTCCTGGCCGAGAAGCAGCCGATGCTCGCCTTCACCACGCCGCAGCAGATCGGCGCCCTGGCCGTGTTCCTCTGCTCCGATGCCGCCCGCACCGTCACCGGTGCTGCGATGCCGATCGACGGCGGCTGGACCGCAAGCTGAGCCGACGCTTCGGCTTTGGAGCGACGACGTCTGCCGCCTGGGGTTGCCCGCCGTCAGGATCGGCCTGGTCATCGGATCGAGCTGCAGCAGCGAGAGCTCGAGGAAGAATCGGTTGCCGAGGCGACGGGGGAGGATAACGATGGCGGCATCGAGCGCCGGAACAGGCGCCGGAGGACACGGCAATGGTGGCATCCGCAGCGTCCGATGGGCGCTACACGCTCTATCTCGTGCTGGTCGCACTCGCGGGCTGGGCTCTTGCTTCCTATGACGTGAACCTGCTGGTCCTCGCGCTACCGGATGTTGCCCGCGGATTGCACATCTCCGAGACCGGCATCGGCGTGCTGGGCTTCTTCGTCTATGCGGCGCAGTTCTGCATCACGATCTTCGCGGGCTACGGGATGGACAGGTTCGGGCGCCGTCGGGTGTGGATGTTCTGCCTGACCGGCACGGCGATCTTCACCGGACTGACCTACTTCGTGCAGAACTTCTGGGAGCTGGTACTGGTGCGCGCGCTGGCGTCCGGTCTCGCCTATTCGGAGCTCGCGGTATCGATCACCATCGTCAACGAGCAGGTGCCGGCGCAGCGGCGTGGCCTGCTCTACTCTGTGGTGCAGGGCGGCTGGCCGCTGGGCGTGTTCCTGGCGTCCGGCGTCTATCTCGCCTTCGGCAGCTATGGCTGGCGCTTCGTGTTCCTGCTCGGCGTCTTGCCGATCGTCGCGGTGATCATCGGGCGAGTGTTCATCAGGGAGTCCGAGCGCTTCGAGCACGTGGAGCAGGTCAAGCAGGCACGCCGAGCCGGTGATCAGCGACGAGTGCGGGCGCTGCTCGAGCATCATGCCGTAGCGGTCGAAGAGATCGACCGGATCACGGTCGGGCAGCTGTTCGCGACCCCAGGCTACGTCCGTCGGCAGCTCCTTTTGCTCTCGATCACCTGGGTGATCTACGGGACCAGCTACGTCGCCACGAATTTCTACATCACCTACTGGCTGACCAAGTTCAAGGGCTTCACCTCGACGGGTGCGAGCGGCTTGCTGCTGGCCTGCGGCGGCATCGGCTTCTTCTTCTACATCATCGGTGGCTGGCTCGGCGAGCGCTATGGAAGGCGCGAAGTGATCATCGTGACCGGGGCGCTGGTGGCGCCGCTGAGCCTGCTGTTTCTGGTGGTGCATCAGCACTGGCTGGTCGTGCTGGTGTACTTCCTGCTCTACCAGGCGACCAACGGCACCTGGTCCGGCGCCGGCTATGCCTATCAGGGTGAAAGCTTCCCGACGCGCGTTCGCGGCAGCGCGATCGGCTTCCTCAGCGCCATGCAGGTGCTCGGCTTCGTCGTCGGCACCATACTGTGGACGCTGCTGAGCAGCACCGTCAGCTCGAACGTGACGTGGCTCGTTCTGGCGGTGGCCGTCTCGGTCGGGCTCTGGACCACGGTGCTGCTCCGGTCCATCCCCCCCAGGCAGGAGCTGGAAGCGATCAGCCAGTAGCGTTGGACGAGTGACGCGGGCCGAACCGGTGCTCATGGTCCGGAGGCGTCAGAAGTCTCTTCGAGGAGTTCCGCCTCGGCGTGGCTCTCCTTGATCGCCTCGAGCACCGATTGCGGATCCGCGGGAACCGCCATCGCCGCGGCTTCCTCGTCCACACGGTTGCGCAGCGCCGGGCTGTCCCGCCGCATCTCCTCCAGAAGCTCGATCACCTTCGCCGTCTTCTGCTCGCTGAGGATGGCCAGCTCGAGCGTGAGCTGCTCACGATGCTGGGCCAGCTGATCCTCGCGCCGCTGCGTCGTCAGGATCAGGATGGTTATGTAGAGCGCTCCGAGCGACACCACGCCGTCGAGCCAAACGAACGGCGGCGGATCGAGAGGCGTCCTGCCGAGGGCTTTCAGCGCGAGGTTGCCCCCGACCCACAGGATGGCGGCCACCGTCAGCAGGCCGATGAAGCGTGGGCGGCCGACGAACGCGGTCAGACGGTCGACGATCCGCTGCAACGCCGTCGCATTCCGATGATGCTCCGCATGAAGCCGGGCGATCGAGCGAATCGTCTCCTCGATGTGGATCGGCAGGATCGGCGTTTCGCTGTCCATGAGGTTCCCCTGGCTTCGGGCCGCTATCAGCGCCTCCACGGGCAGAACCTGCAGGGGGGTCGCATCGTCGCCGGTTCGCCTCCGACGTGAGCCGACCCGATCGCCAACGTCACGCACGGCGCAGCCGACAAGTTTCGCCGGTCTGAGCGAGAGGATCACGCCGGGCGATCACGTCCCGGCTAGCTCGGATGAAGGGTCTCGAGATCGTTTTCGGCTGATCAAGGGCCGCCAGATCGATGCCTCTCCACAGGCTGGAGATGTCCGCGGCGGGTGGGGGCGTGCATGCGGCCGTCGCGTCGGAGGAGCCGCGTTCGTGCTTCGACCGCCGTGCCCGAGGCTGGACTCGTCCTCGCCGAGCCGCCACGGTCGCGCCATGTGCGGCCGCTACGTCTCGATCCTGCCTCCCGCCGACCTCGCCCTGCTGTTCGGGACGACCGGCCCGCTGCCCAACTTCGAGCCGAGCTGGAACGTGGCGCCGAGCAGTCGCAGGCCGGTGATCCGCCGCCATCCGGACGGATCGAGCCGCCTCGACCTGCTGAGCTGGGGCTTGGTGCCGCACTTCACCAAGGACCTGAAGGCCGCGCGACGGCCGATCAACGCCCGCGGCGAGACGGTGGCGAGTTCCGGCATGTTCCGCGGCGCGCTGGCGCGGCGCCGCTGCATCGTTCCGGCTGACCTGTTCTACGAGTGGATGGCCAGACCCGACGGCAAGCAGCCCTTCGCCATCGGGCGGCGGGACGACCGGCCGCTGGCGTTCGGCGGGCTTTGGGAGAGCTGGACGCAGCCGGACGGCGCGCCGCTGTGCAGCTACGCCATCATCACCACCGCCGCGAGCGCGGACATGGCCGCCCTGCATGACCGCATGCCGCTGATCCTGGAAGAGTCCACCTGGCCGGCATGGCTCGGGGAGGAGGCGGACCAGGCGCGCCAGCTGGTGCGGCCGGCGCCGTCGGGCACGCTTCGGCTCTGGCCGGTGTCGCGCGCGGTCAACAGCGTGCGCCATGATGGGCCGGAGCTAGTCCGACCGGCGCCCGAAGCGGCTGGCCTGGCTTCGGCCGGGGGCCCCAACAGCGCCTGAACCGGTCCGATCGAAGCCGGAGTCGGCTCAGCGCATCAGCAGCCAGGCACCTCCGGCGAGGCAGGCGGCGAAGGCGAAGGCGGCGCAGTTCGTCGCGATCGAGGCCATGTCGCGGGTCGGCAACGCAGGGGTTCTGACTGGCATGTTCTGGTCCGTGATGTTCCGGAGCGGATCGGCCCGCCCAGAGGCGCGGATTTCTAGAACCCCGCGTCTCGCCGGTCCATGACCTCGTTTGCATAGCTCACGTGCAACAAATGCTCAGAAAAAGTGCAACTTCGTCTGAGAGCGCCGTCAGGACGACGCGTCACGGCCCAACAAGCCCAGCAGGCGACGCAAGCTGGCGCCGGGGCTTCGCATCGGGGTGTCGGCGGCCGCCTCCGGGGACGGCTTCTTGAAGATGCCGTGGGCGCGCGCGACGGGCTGGTCGTCCGCCATCACCAACTCGCTCACGAACACCATGCCGCGCGTGACCTTGGCGATCTCGGCCCGCGCCTCGACCCAGGACCCGTTGGCGGCCGGAGCGAGGTAGTCCACCGACAGGCTGATCGTGGGCAGGATGAGGGAGGGGAAGTCATGCTCGAACTGCGCCGCGACCGCCATGTGCGTGTCGCAGAAGCTGGCCAGCCTGCCGCCGTGGCAGATGCCGAGCGGGTTGCAGTGCCGGTCCTCGACGCGGAAGCCGCCGACCAGCCTGTCGCCGTCGGCCTTGATCCAGAGCGGGCCGCAGGTCTCGTCGAAGCCGCCCCAGGCCGGAAAACGCACGAAGCCCGGTGGGATGCCATCGGCTTCGTGCGCGCTCATGAACCGCGCAGCGCCTGTGCCAGTTGCAGGGCGAGGTTCATGTCGCCCTCCACACGAAGCTGCCCGGTCATGTAGGCCAAGGTCGGATCGAGCCGCCCCTCGATCAGCGCCTCGAGATCCTGGTCCGAGAGCGAGACCCGGCACTCCGATGGCGCCTCCGCGTTCTCGACCGTATCGCCCTCGATGCGAATGATGCCGGTCTCGCCCAGGTCGAGCGTCACCGGGCGGCCGCCGGTGCCGCGCGACGACGCCACCTCGCGCACCCGTTCGGTCAGATCCTGCAATGTCGGCATCGCGCGTCGGCTCCCGTGCAGGTCGGCTTGACCCCCTGATCGTGACGACGTGCTTGCCCGATTTGCTGCTCCGCGGCAAGACGCGCGCCCCGTCTGGCGCCCCAGGTCCGCACACTCCGGTGCTTGACGTTGTTGCTTATTCGGAGCTAATCGATAGGGAAAGCAGCTTTACGGGCAACGTCGATGCAGGGTACGCGGCGTACGTTGCCGTCGGTTTTGATGCTGTGTCCGGCCGTGCTGGTGCTGCTACTTCCCTGCGCCGGCAGAGCCGCCAGCTTCTACCTGCAAGACCAGTCCGCCCGCGGCACCGGGCGTGCCTACTCGGGCGAGGCGGCGGACCAGGGACCGGACTCGCTGTGGTGGGATCCGGCTTCGATTGCGGGCCTGCAACATTCCGAGATCGATTTCAACCTGACCGGCATCGTTATCTGGTCGGCGGCGAAGGATGCGGGTTCGACCATCGACCGCTTCGGCCAGGTCGGTCCCGTCGGAGGCGACGCCAGGACCTCCGGGCCGGTCTCGGACGGGGTGCTGCCGAGCGGGGGCGCCGCGCTGCGCCTGAACGATGCCTGGTCGGTCGGCATCGCGCTGACCTCGCCGTTCAGCTTCTCGACCAAGTACGACGCGACCAGCTGGGCGCGCTACGACGCCCTCACCTCGAGGCTGCAGACCGTCGACGCGCAGCCCACCCTGGCGTGGCGTCCGTTCCGCTGGCTCGGGCTCGGCGGCGGCCCGAACGTCGAGCACACGCTCGCAGCACTCAGCTCGGCGCTGCCGAACCTCGCTCCCGGCCAGCCCGACGGGCTGGAGAACCTGCACGTCAACGGCTGGAACGTCGGCTACAATCTCGGGCTGCAGCTGCACCTGCTGGACGATCGCCTGGTCTTCGGAGCGGCCTACCGGTCGCGCATCCGGCACGGGCTGAGCGGCGATCTCGACGTGTCCGGCCTGACCGGTTTCCTCGCCGGACAGAACTTCTACTCGCGCGGCGCGCGCGCCAATTTCACCACGCCCTGGGCCGCGACCTTCGGCCTGCGCTACCGCGCGACGCCGCGGCTGACGCTGGACGCGGAGGTCGTGCATACCGGCTGGAGCGTGTTCAACGAGGTCGACATCACCCAGCCGATCAGCAGCGTCACAACCGAGAACTACGACGACACCACCAGCGAGGCGTTCGGCCTCGATTACGCGGTGACGCCGGACTGGATCCTGCGCGCCGGCGTGCAGTACGATCCCACGCCCACGCCCGATGTCGGGCGAGAGCTGCGTGTGCCGGATGCGGATCGCGTGCTGCTGGCGCTCGGCACGTCGGTGAAGGTGACGCAGCGCTTCACCGTCGATTTCGGCGCCTCCTACATCGATGCCGGCTCGGCGCACATCGACCGCAACGCCACCGCCTACGCCGGCACGCCGGTGGCGATCCCGGTGCAGCTGCAGGGCAAGGTGGATGCGAGCGGCCTGATCCTGGCACTCGGCACCCGCCTGCAGTTCTAGCCGCGATGGCGATGCGCGCCGGCGGGCGGCGCGCCGGCAACGCCGCGTCGTCCGCCTCGGCGAAGCCTGGATCCGCGGGCGACGAGGCCCGGCAGCGTCGCTACACCGTCACCGAGCTGGCGGCGGAGCTCGAGGTCACCGCGCGCGCGATCCGGTTCTACGAGGACAAGGGGCTGCTGAGCCCGTCCCGCTCGGGTGCGATGCGCGTCTACACCTATCGCGACCGGGCCCGCATGAAGCTGATCCTGCGCGGCAAGCGGCTGGGCTTCAGCCTGCGCGACATCAAGCAGTTCCTCGACCTCTACGACGTCGACCCGAAGCACGACGAGCAGAACCGCGCCCTGCTGCGCTCGGTGCGGGAGAGGATCGGCAAGCTGTGCGCGATGAGTGCGGCGATCTCCGACACGCTGGCCGAGCTGCGCAGCATCGAGCGCCAGGTCCTGGCGGAGCTGCAGCGATAAAGCGCGGCCGATCAGCCGGGCGAGGGCAGGCCGTCATGGCTCTCGTGCCGTATCAGCACCCCGGTGAAGCGCTCGCGGCTGCGTCGGACGAACAGCCCGGCGGGTTCGGCCGGCGGCGCGGCGGCACCCTCGGCGACCTCGACGAAGTCCGCGCGCTGGCGCAGCCCGTCGAGCAGTGCCGCCATCGCCTTGCCGCCGCTGCTCCCGAAGTAGAAGCGCAGCGTCGGCCAGCTGCCATCCGCCTCCGGCCGCTGCCGCGCCGCCTGGCCGAGCCGGTCGGTCAGCTCGTGGAACAGGGCGAGTGCCAGGTCATGGACCGGAGGCGGCAGCCCCGCCGCCTCCGACTTCGCCTCGATCTCGACCGGTGACGACGCGATCAGCAGGGTGTCCATGTCGGTCCGCTCCATCAGGATGATGCAGCGACAGCGACGCGCGCCGCGCCCGGGTTCCGGCGCGCCGCACCCCTTGCCCTGCCGCGAGGCCGCGCATACACGCAGCGCTTCCACGGCCTGAGGCTTCCCGATCCGATGCGACGCAAGCGCGGGCGCGCCCTCGATGGCTGGCTCATCGTCGACAAGCCGAGCGGCCTGACCAGCACCGACGTGGTCAACCGGGTGCGTCGCGGCTTCGACGCCCAGAAGGCCGGCCATGGCGGCACGCTCGATCCGCTGGCGACGGGGCTGCTGCCGGTCGCCTTCGGGTCGGCGACCAAGACCGTGCCGTACATCATGGACGGCACCAAGCTGTACCACTTCACCCTACGCTTCGGCACCGCGCGCGACACCGACGATGCCGACGGCCAAGTCGTCGAGAGCTGCGGGGCGCGACCCGGCGATGCGATGATCGCCGCCGCGCTGCCGGCCTTCCGCGGGGAGATCATGCAGGTGCCGCCGGTGTTCTCGGCGATCAAGGTCGCCGGCGAGCGCGCCTACGACATGGCGCGCGAGGGGCGAGCGCCGGTGCTGGCGTCGCGGCCGGCGCGCATCGACCGCTTCGAGCTGGTCGAGCGCGTGGACCCGGATACCGCGGTGTTCGTGGTGCAGTCCGGCAAGGGGGTGTACATGCGCAGCCTGGCGCGTGACCTCGCCCGCGCCTGCGGCACGGTCGGCCACGTCGCGGCGCTGCGTCGGCTGCGGGTGGGGCCGTTCCGGATCGAGGATGCGATTTCCCTGGACAAAATCCTCGAGGGGGTGGACAACGCGCCCGCCTCACCGGCGCTCCTGCGTCCGGTCGCGACCGCGCTGGCCGACATCCCGGCGCTGGCCCTGACCGGACCCGAAGCGGAAATCCTCTCGCATGGCCAGGCGATCAGCCTGGTGACGCTGATGGGTCGGATCCCTGGCGACGCGGACCCCGCAGGGGGTATCGCGCGGGTCATGGACGGGGGGCGCGTGATCGGGCTCTGCCGACTCGAGGACGGGTGGCTGCGGCCCGAGCGCCTGCTGTAACCTCCTTCCCCACGGAGCATCACGATGTCGATCACAGCCGAGCGCCGTACGGCGCTCATCGGCGATTACGCCACTGCCGCCACCGACACCGGCTCGCCTGAAGTGCAGGTCGCCCTGCTCAGCGAGCGGATCGGCAACCTCACCGAGCACCTCAAGACGCACGCGAAGGATTTCCATTCGCGTCGTGGCCTGCTGATGCTCGTCGGCCGACGCCGGCGGTTGCTGGACTATCTCAAGCGTAAGGACCAGGGCCGCTACGAGACCCTGATCGGCCGGCTGGGCCTGCGCCGCTAGGCCAACCGGCCATCGACGGGAAGCACCCGCGCATCGAGTGCTTCTCACCTCATCGGGCAGGGGGCCCCCTCTTCAAGCAGGGGCGACCGGCCGGCGTTTCAGGCCACATGGAGTACTCCACGACGTGCCGCTCCATGCCGTCCGAGACGCTGTATCCGCGCAGCCCCGCCTGCCGACACACGCCCGATCGGGCACAGGAACGGGAGAACGCAATGTTCGACTTCTATCGCAAGGAAATCGAGTGGGCCGGCCGCACGCTGGTGCTCGAGACCGGCAAGATCGCGCGCCAGGCCGATGGCGCCGTCATGGTGTCCTACGGCGACACCATCGTGCTGTGCACCGCCGTCGGCGTGCATGGCGTCAAGCCGGGCCAGGATTTCTTCCCGCTGACCGTGAACTACCAGGAGAAGGCGTTCGCCGCTGGCAAGATCCCGGGCGGCTTCTTCAAGCGCGAGGGACGCCCCTCTGAGGCCGAGATCCTCAATTCGCGCCTGATCGACCGGCCGATCCGGCCGCTGTTCCCGGAGAACTTCCGCAACGAGGTGCAGGTCGTCGCGACCGTGCTGAGCCACGACCTGGAGAACGATCCGGCGATCGTCGCCATGATCGGCTGCTCGGCGGCGCTGACCCTGTCGGGTATCCCGTTCTTCGGGCCGATCGCCGGCTGCCGCGTCGGCCACGTCGACGGAGAGTACGTGCTCAACCCGACGCTCGACCAGGTCAAGCAGAGCGCGCTCGACCTGGTGCTCGCCGGCACCAGCGAGGGCGTGCTGATGGTCGAGAGCGAGGCGTCCGAGCTCACCGAGGCGGTGATGCTGGGTGCCGTGACCTTCGGCCACGCGGCGTTGCAGCCGGTGATCGAGGCGATCATCGCGCTCGCCGAGCACGCCGCCAAGGCGCCCTGGACGCTGTCCGAGCCGTCCGAGGCGGACGCCGCGCTGAAGGCGCGGGTCGAGGCACTCGGCCGCGCCGGCCTCGCCGAGGCCTACAAGGAGCGGGTCAAGCAGGCGCGCTACGAGCGGGTGGGTGCCGCGAAGAAGCAGGTCACGGAGGCGCTGAAGGCCGAGGGACTCGACGTCGAGCGCGCCAAGCCGCTGCTCAAGGCGCTGGAGTCCGACATCGTGCGCGGTGCGGTGCTCGAGACCGGCCTGCGCATCGACGGGCGCGACCTACGCACGGTGCGGCCGATCGTGGCCGAGGTCGGCATCCTGCCGCGCGCGCACGGCTCGGCGCTGTTCACCCGCGGCGAGACCCAGGCGCTGGTGGTCACCACGCTGGGCACCGGCCAGGACGAGCAGGTGATCGACGCGCTGGAGGGCGAGTATCGCTCCAACTTCATGCTGCACTACAACTTCCCGCCGTACTCGGTGGGCGAGGCCGGTCGCATGGGCTCGCCGGGCCGGCGCGAGATCGGCCACGGCAAGCTGGCCTGGCGGGCGGTGCACCCGCTGCTGCCCGGCAAGGAGGCGTTCCCCTACACGCTGCGCGTGGTCAGCGAGATCACCGAGAGCAACGGCTCGTCGTCGATGGCGACCGTGTGCGGCACCTCGCTGTCGCTGATGGATGCGGGCGTGCCGCTGAAGCGCGCCGTCGCCGGCATCGCCATGGGTCTGATCAAGGAGGATCGCGGCTACGCGGTGCTCTCCGACATCCTCGGCGACGAGGACCATCTCGGCGACATGGACTTCAAGGTCGCCGGCACCGAGCAGGGCGTGACCTCGCTGCAGATGGACATCAAGATCACCTCGATCACGCCGGAGATCATGAAGATCGCGCTCGAGCAGGCGCGCGAGGGCCGTCTGCACATCCTCGGCGAGATGGGCAAGGCGCTGACACAAGGCCGCGCCGGGGTATCGGCGACGGCACCGAAGATCACCGTGATCACCGTGCCGAAGGAGAAGCTGCGCGACATCATCGGCACCGGCGGCAAGGTGATACGCGAGATCGTCGAGACCACCGGCTGCAAGATCGACATCAACGACGACGGCACGGTGAAGATCGCCGCCACCTCCGACGAGCAGGCGCAGCGCGCGATCGACCGCATACGCGGCATCGTCGCCGAGCCGGAGGTCGGCGTGATCTACACCGGCAAGGTCGTCAAGGTGGCCGATTTCGGCGCCTTCGTGAACTTCCTCGGCGCGCGCGACGGCCTCGTGCATATCAGCGAGCTGGCGCAGGGCCGGGTCGCCAAGACCTCCGACGTGGTCGCCCAGGGCGACAGCGTGAAGGTCAAGGTGCTCGGCTTCGACGATCGCGGCAAGGTGAAGCTGTCGATGCGCGTGGTGGACCAGGCGACCGGCGCGGACATCAGCGACAGCGTCGGCGGCAAGGGTGGACGCGAGCGTCGGGTCGAGGTGGACGCGGTAGAGTGATCTTTTTTCGGACTGGGCCCGATCTTGTGAGACCAGACCCCCGTCACGATCTGTAACCGACCAAGGCGGTCGGCCGGTTTCCGTGATACGGCGCCGGAGCAACCGAGCTCAGGTTCAATGACTTGAGGACGCGGAACCGGAGACGGTCGGAACGAGGCGGAGCGAACGCGAGCGTGATAAAGACGATCAATGCGATCAGGATGGGTGGCGCCGAGGTGCTGCCCCTGATCGAGGGCGGCAAGGGGGTCTCGGTCTCGACCGGCGTCTCCTCCGGCCACTGGGCGGCGGCGGGCGGCACCGGTACCGTCAGCATCGTCAACGCGGACAGCTTCGACGAGGCGGGACGGCCGATCCCGCAGATCTATCACGGCCGCACCCGGCGCGAGCGGCACGAGGAGATGGTGAACTACGCCATCGCCGGCGGCGTCACCCAGGCACGGGCGGCGCACGAGTACGCGGGCGGCCAGGGCCGCATCCACGCCAACATCCTGTGGGAGATGGGGGCGGCGGAGCGCGTCATCACCGGCGTGCTGGAAGGTGCCCGCGGACTGATCAACGGCCTCACCTGCGGCGCCGGCATGCCGTACCGCCTGTCCGACATCGCCGCTCGCTTCAATGTCCACTACTACCCGATCGTCTCGTCGGCGCGCGCCTTCAACGCGCTATGGAAGCGTGCCTACCACAAGGCGGCGAGCCTGCTGGGCGGTGTCGTCTACGAGGATCCCTGGCTCGCGGGCGGCCATAACGGCCTGTCCAACAGCGAGGATCCGGCGCAACCGCAGGCGCCGCTGGCGCGCGTGCTCGAGCTGCGCCGGACCATGCGCACCTTCGGCCTCGGCGACACCCCGATCATCATGGCAGGCGGCGTCTGGTGGCTGGAGGAGTGGGAGGACTGGATCGACAACCCCGACCTCGGCCCGATCGCGTTCCAGTTCGGCACCCGCCCGCTGCTGACCCGGGAGAGCCCGATCCCGGAAGCCTGGAAGCAGCAGCTGCTGAGGCTGCAGAAGGGCGACGTGTTCCTCAACAAGTTCAGCCCGACCGGCTTCTACTCGTCCGCGGTGAACAACAGCTTCCTGCGCGACCTGCGCGGCCGCTCCGAGCGTCAGGTGGCATATTCCACCGAGCCGCTCGGCGAGCACGTGGCGCCGTTCGGCGTCGGCGCGCGCCATCGCGTGGTCTACCTGGCCACGGCCGACTTGGCGCGCACCCGGGACTGGATCCTGGAAGGCTACACCGAGGCGCTGCGTACGCCGGACTCCACGCTGGTGTTCGAGACGCCCGAGCACGCGGCGCAGATCGTCGCCGACCAGATCGCCTGCATGGGCTGCCTCTCGGAGTGCCGGTTCTCCAACTGGAGCCAGCACGGTCCCGACTACAGCAACGGCCGCAAGGCGGATCCGCGCTCCTTCTGCATCCAGAAGACGCTGCAGTCGATCAGCCACGCGGCAGCCGACGATTTCGAGGCCGCCGACAACAACCTGATGTTCGGCGGCGCCAGCGCCTACCGCTTCGCCAGCGACCCGTTCTACTCGAACGGCTTCGTGCCGACCGTCGGTCAGCTGGTCGAGCGGATCCTGACCGGGCGCTGAGGCGGCCTCTCCTGCCCAGAGTGCTGCGGCGCGTCCGGACTCAGGCGATCCGTCGCAGCCGGTGCACGACGGCATCCCGCTTCGCCGCGCGCCCGACCACGGCGAAGAACGCGCGCAGGTGCGGCGTCTGCATGTGTGCCTCCAGGGCCGCCTCCGTCTCCCAGTTCTCGACGAACACGAACCGCGACGGATCGGCGCGGTCGCGATGCAGGGTGTAGTCCAGGCAGCCCGGTTCCTGGCGGGTGAGCGCGATGCAGGCGCGCGCCGCCTCCTCGAGCACCGCCTCCCGTCCCGGCTCGACCTCGATGAAGGCGACCACTCCGACCTGCTGCGTCATCACCATTCCCTCCTCCCGTTGATGGCAACACGCATGCCCCGGACGCGTTGCCGCATGACGACGCGTAGCGCGAGTCCGGTCGCGCTGCACGACCCCGATCCCAAAATCGCCGCGACCTTGCAGGAGTGCGCTATCGTGACGGCTTCGGAAATTGCTCGCGTGCAGGCCTATCTGCGCAGCCTGATCGGCTCGGACCGCATACGCGTCGTCAAGCCCGTGCGCGCCGGCCTGTCGGTCGAGGTGGCGGTGGACCAGGAGGTGATCGGCACGCTGCATCGCGACGACGACGAGGGCGAGATCTCCTACTCGATGCACGTGACCATCCTGGAAGAGGACCTGCCCACGGCACCGCCGACCCCCGGCCGCCGCTAGAGCGTCATCGGATCGGACGGGACCGTCTGATCGGATAAAGGTGCTCGCCGAAACGATAGGCTAGAGCTTGATCCATGAGTTGGTGCGATCGGATCATGCTCTGGTCGGGGCGCGGCGCCTCGCGCGATGGTTCAGCTCTTCTTGCGGCCCGAGCCGCTCTTCTTGCCGCCGCCGCTCTCCTTGTTCACCGTGGCCCAGGCGCGTCGCTCGGCCTCCTGGCTGTCGAGGCCGCGCTTCTCGTAGCCCTGCTCGATGTGGCCGGCCTGTCGCTTCTGCTTGTCGGTATAGGCGTCCTTGCTGCCGCGCGGCATGGCTCCCTCCGGACTGGACCCTGCTGCAACGACCGGGCGCGGACACGGTTCGAGGCCGCCGCGGGCGATATCAAGAACACGAGACCGCGGGCATCCTGATGCCGATCCTGCGTTATCGTTACGAAGGCCTGCGCCTCCGCGCCGGTCTTCCAGAAGATCAAGACTGGATAAAGGAGGATCAACCGATGGGCCTGTTCTCCAAGCCGATCAAGACACTGGACGACCTGTTCGTGCACACCTTGCAGGACATCTATTACGCCGAGAGCCAGATCATCAAGAACCTGCCGACGATGATCGAGAAGGCCAGCAATCCCGAGCTGCGCGCCGCGTTCGAGACCCATCTGCGGGAGACCGAAGGTCAGGTGACGCGGCTGGAGCAGGTGTTCCAGATGCACGGCCAGCCGGTGAAGGGCGTGACCTGTGCGGCCATGGACGGCATCCTCGCCGAAGCCAGGGAGGTCATCGGCGACTGCGACGATGCCGAGGTGCTCGACGCCGCGATGCTGTCGTCGGCACAGGCGGTCGAGCATTACGAGATGACGCGCTACGGCACCCTGATCGCCTTCGCCAAGCAGCTCGGCCGCGAGGATTGCGCGAGCGTGCTGCAGCAGACCCTGGAGGAGGAGAAGGCGACCGACAAGAAGCTGACCGCGCTCGCCGAGAGCCGGGTCAACCGCCTGGCCGCCTGAGCGGGGCCACCCGGGGCCCTCGAGACCGTGCGCAGGAGAGGCCGATGAAGGCAGCGGTGTGGCACGGGTGGGTGACGTCCGCCTCGACACAGTGCCGGATCCGCGGATCCAGCAGCCCGCCGACGCGGGGCTCCGGCTCACCGCCTCGGCGATCTGCGGCACCGACCTGCACTTCGTCCGCGGCACGTTCTCGGGCATGAAGCCCAGCGCCATCCTCGGCCACGAAAGGGTCGGGGTGGTCGAGCAGCTGAAATCCAAATTGCGAAACCTCAAGGTGGCCGACCGCGTGGTGATCTCCGCCACCATGGCCTGCCGCACCTGCAGCTACTGCCGCGCCGGCTACTACGGGCAGTGCGACAACGCCAACCCTAACGGTCGCGACAAGCGCAACAGCTTCTTCGGCGCTCCGGTGGATACCGGGCCGATCGACGGGCCGCGGGCCGAGCGCGGGCGTATCCCCTTCGCCGCCGCCACGATGGTCAAGCCGCCCGATGCGGGCAGCGACGAGCAGGCGATCCTGATCTCCAACATCGTCCCGACCGGCTGGTACGGAGCGCTGCCGGCGCAGTGGGCGGCGGCGACACGGTGGCGGTGTCAGGGTGCGGGACGGCGCGGTGGACAGGTACCCCGAGCGCCTGGCGATGGCGGGCCGCCAGGGTGAGGCCGGGGATCCGGTCGAGACCGTCAAGCGGCTGATCGGCGGCGTCGGCGTAGACCGCGCCGTCGACGCGGTGGGTGTGGACGCGATGCACGCGCACCACGGCGCGGCCGCCGAGGTGCACCAGGCGGCGCCGGAGCAGCATACGCACGGCGTCAACTGGGTGCCCGGCGACGCGCCGAGCCAGGTGCCACACCGGGCGGTCGAGAGCCTCGCCAAGGCCGGCACGCTCAGCATGGCGATGAACAAGAACCTGTCGATCAGCGCCGGCACCCGCAGCCATCGTGCCCACATCCCGAAGCTGGTCGAGATGCTGCGCATCGGTCGCATCGATCCGCTGCAGGCGCTGACCGGGGGCGAGCCGCTGACCGATGCGATCGCCGGCCGCCAGCAGTTCGACCGGCGCGAGGGCGGCTGGACCAAGACCGAGCTGACGCTCGCGCACGAGTGACCGGCGCTCAGGGCAGGCAGGCTGCCGCGAAGCCAGCGAAGGCGCGCGCGCGATGGCTGATCGCGTTCTTCTCGCCGTCAGTCATCTCGGCGAAGCGCAGCGCCTGCCCGTCCGGCTGGAACACCGGGTCGTAGCCGTGCCCGCGCTCGCCGCGCGGCGGCCAGCGCAGCATGCCGTCGATCCGGCCCTCGAAGCTCTGCATCGCGCCGTCCGGCCACGCCAGGCACAGCACGCAGACGAACCAGGCGGCGTCGTCCGAAGGGTCGGCCGCCGCCAGCACCGCCTCGTGCACGCGTCGCATCGCGTGCGCGAAATCGCGCCCCGGTCCTGCCCAGCGCGCCGAGTGGATGCCGGGCGCGCCATCCAGGGCGCGCACGCAGAAGCCGGAATCGGCCGCCAGCGCCGGCGAGCCGGCGGCGCGCGCCGCCGCCAGCGCCTTCAGCCGCGCATTGCCGGCGAAGCTGTGCTCGGTCTCGTCGGGCTCGTCGAGGCCGAGTGCCGCCGCGCCGACCAGCTCGATGCCGCGGCCACGCAGCAGCAGCTCGAATTCCGCGAGCTTGCCTGCGTTGTGGGTGGCCACGACCAGCCGCTCGCCGCGCGCGAGCCGACGCGCCGCACCGACGCTCACGCGCAGCCTGGCCCGTCTGGCGCCTCTGGCAACGCCCGCGACAGCGCCTCGTCCTGAGCCGCGAACAGGGTGGCGGTGCCGCCGCGCGCGAGGCGCATCAGCTCGTGGAACTGCGCCTCGGAGAACGGCGCCTGTTCCGCCGTGCCCTGGATCTCGACGATGCCGCCGCCTCGGGTCAGCACGAAGTTGGTGTCCGCCTCCGCGGCACTGTCCTCCTCGTAGTCGAGGTCGGCGACCGCGCCGGCCGCCGCGAGCAGCCCGCAGGAGATCGCCGCCACCTGACCGGTGAGCGGCAGGGCAGGGAGCACGCGCTGCCGCACCAACGCGTGCAGGGCGAGGCTCAGCGCCACCCAGGCGCCGGTGATGGAGGCGCAGCGCGTGCCGCCATCGGCGTTGAGCACGTCGCAGTCGAGCGTCACCGTCACCTCGCCGAGCGCGCGCCGGTCCACCACGGCGCGCAGCGAGCGGCCGATCAGGCGCTGGATCTCCTGGGTGCGGCCGGACTGCTTGCCGCGCGCCGCCTCGCGCGCGCCGCGGGTGTGGGTGGCGCGCGGCAGCATGCCGTACTCGGCGGTGACCCAGCCCAGCCCCTGGCCGCGCAGGAACGGCGGCACGCGCGGCTCCACGCTGGCTGCGCACAGCACCTCGGTGCCCCCCATGCGGATCAGCACCGAGCCCTCGGCGTGGTGCGCGAAGCCGGGCTCGATCGAGACGGCGCGGATTTCGTCGGGCGCGCGGCCGGAAGGGCGCATGCTATGGTACTCCGTGGCATGTGGGAGGCTCGGTGCGGCAGGGCATAGCGCGCGGTGCTGCGGCGGGCCAGCGCGCAGGTCACGACGGGTGTGGAGATGACCATGGATGTTCGCAACCTGCCGCAGCGGCCCGCCCTGCCGCCCGGGCTCGATCCGCGCTCGGCGGCGATCCTGCGCGAGATCGTCGAGCAGTACGTCGAGACCGGCGATCCGGTCGGCAGCCGCACCCTGTCGCGCCGGCTGCCGCTGCCGCTGTCGCCGGCCACGATACGCAACGTGATGGCCGACCTCACGGATGCCGGCCTGCTGTTCGCGCCGCACACCTCGGCGGGGCGGCTGCCGACCGACAAGGGCCTGCGGCTGTTCGTCGACGGGCTGCTGCAGTTCGGCAGCCTCTCGGAGGATGAGCGCGACACCATCGTGCGCACCCTGGAGGCGCGCGGCCGCTCGCTGCAGGACACGCTGTCGGATGCCTCGGCGATGCTCTCCGGCCTGTCCTCGGCCGCCGGTCTGGTGCTGGCGCCGAAGAGCGAGGGGCTGATCAAGCATATCGAGTTCGTCGCCCTCGGCTCGGGGCGGGCGCTGGTGATCCTGGTCGGCGCCGATGGCCAGGTGGAGAACCGCGTCATCGAGATCCCGGCGGGACTGCCGCCGTCGGCCCTGGTCGAGGCCGGAAACTACCTCAACGCGCGGCTGTCCGGGCTGTCGCTGGACGAGCTGCGCCGCCACGTCACCGACGAGATGTCAGCCAACCGCACCGAGCTCGACCATCTCTCGGCCAGCGTGGTCGAGACCGGGCTCGCGACCTGGACCGGCGAGGGCAGGGGCGGCTCGCTGATCGTGCGCGGGCAGGCCCGTCTGCTCGCCGACGTCACCCAGATCGAGCGCATCTCCACCATACAGATGCTGTTCGACCGGCTGGAGACCCAGGAGACCATGCTCCGGCTGCTGGAGCTGGCGGAGCAGTCCGACGGCGTGCGCATCTTCATCGGCGCCGAGAGCGGCCTGTTCGGGGTCTCGGGGGTCTCGATGGTGGTGGCGCCGGCGCGCAACGAGGCCAACCGCATCGTCGGCGCGATCGGCGTGATCGGGCCGACGCGGCTCAATTACGGCCGCATCATCCCGGTCGTGGACTACACCGCGCGGGTGATCGGGCGTCTGCTGGGATAGGTTGCGCGGCGATCCGGACGGCTCCTATAGGACAGCGCAGGCGAGGGCAGCGGAGGCGGGGATGGTGCAACGATCGGACAGCTCGTGCCGGACGCGGGCGTATGGGCGCCGGCCGGGCCGCCTGATGCGCGTCGCGCTGTGCGCCCTGCCGCTGTCGGGATGCGGGCTGTTCGCCGCGCCCTGCCGCGTCGGCTCGGCGGCGCTGAAGATCGTGCCGGTGGCGGGACAGGTCGCCGCCGCACCCACCGACGCCTGCGCCGACAGCATCGACCCGACGCCGACCAAGAGCTGAAGCCCGCGGCCAGCCCTCATCCTGCCGTCTTCAACCGTTGTCGGCGAATGCCGGATACAGCGTCATGCCGCCATCGACGAACAGGGTGGCGCCCACGACGTAGTCCGACATGTCGGAGGCCAGGAACAGCGCGGCGCGGGCGACGTCCTGCGCGTCGCCGATGCGCCGGTAGGGGATCAGGGTGAGCAGCTTCCGGGCAGCCTCCCCCTCGGTCTCGCGCTCGTTGATGGCGGTGCGGATCGCGCCCGGGGCGATGGCGTTGATCCGGATCCGCTTCGGCGCCACCTCTTGGGCCAGCGTGCGCATCATCATCGCCACCCCACCCTTGGAGGCAGCGTAATTCACGTGCCCAGCCCAGGGGATCACCTCGTGCACCGAGCTCATGCACACGATCTTGCCGATCGCCCGGCTGACGCCGCGGTCGCCCTGACGCTCGAAGCGCCGGATCGCCTCGCGCGCGGTCAGGAACTGGCCGGTCAGGTTGACGTCGATCACCCGCCGCCAATCCGACAGCGTCATCTCGGCACTGGGCGCGTCCCTCTGCATGCCGGAGTTGGCGACCACGATGTCGACGCCGCCGAACGCGGACGCCGTCTGGTCGAACAGCCGGATCACCGCCGCCTCGTCGGACACGTCCGCGCCCAGCGCGCGCGCCGCGCCGCCCGCCTGCTCGATCTCCCGTGCCAGCGCCTCTGCCGGCTCGGGCTGGCTGTTGTAGTGGATCGCCACCATCGCACCGGCGTGCGCCAGCTCCCTGGCGACCGCATGCCCGATGCCCGAGCTGGCGCCGGTGACCAGGGCGACCTGCCGATCGAGACGGTAGGGCGGAGGGATGGCCGGGTCGTATGGCATGGCATGCTCCGGGCTGGGGGCGACGAGAGGCGACGCGGATGCTAGACAGCCTGGCATGAGAAGGGCCTGGCATGAACCATCGCTTTAGCGCAGGCCAGGACCCGCATCCGGGTGCCAGGACGCCGCGACGGCCGCGCTTCCGCTTCATGCGCCGCCTAGCCGGCGCCGGGCTCGCGGTGGTGCTGCTGTCGGTCAGCGGCGTCGGCTTCGTGATCTGGCGCAAGTACGAGGTGCTGTCGGCGGGCATGCCCACGGTCGGGGGCCTGCGCGACTACCAGCCGCCGGTGATGAGCCGGATCTATGCCGGGGACGGCCGGGTGATCGCCGAGCTCGCCGCCGAGCGGCGCATCTTCGCGCCCTACGCCGCGATCCCGGAGCGGGTGAAGGCGGCCTTCACCTCCGCCGAGGACCAGAACTTCTGGACCCATGGCGGCGTCGACCCGCTGGCCATCCTGCGCGCTGCGGTCACCGACCTGGAGACGATGCACTCGGGCCGCCGCCCGGTCGGCGCCTCGACCATCACCCAGCAGGTGGCCAAGATCATGCTGCTGAACTCGAACGTGCTGACCTTCGAGCGCAAGGTGAAGGAGGCGCTGCTGGCGATGCGCATCGAGCAGACCCTGTCCAAGCAGCGCATCCTCGAGATCTACCTCAACGAGATCTATCTCGGCGCCGGCGCGTACGGCATCGCCGCGGCCTCGCAGACCTACTTCAACAAGCCGCTCGACCAGCTCGACGACGCCGAGGCGGCGTTCCTCGGCGCGCTGCCGAAGTCGCCGACCAACTACAACCCGTATCGCTTCCCGGCCGCCGCCCGCGCGCGACGCGACTGGGTGCTGGGCCGCATGGTCGAGACCCACGCGATCACAGCACGGGCGGCGCGCGCGGCGATGGCCGAGCCGCTGATCCCGCTCTCGTTCCAGCGTCCCGGGCCGGTGCCGGGATCGGAGTGGTATTCCGAGGAGGTGCGTCGCGAGCTGCTCGACCGCTACGGCCCGGACCAGACCACCCAGGGCGGCCTGGTGGTGCAGACCAGCCTCGATCCGACGCTGCAGCAGGAGGCGACGGCCGACCTGCGCGAGGGGCTGATGCGCTACGACCACCAGCACGGCGGCTGGCGCGGTCCGGTCGTGCACATCGAGGGCGTCGGGCTGCACCCGCGTCGCAGCCGACGCGGCGGTGCGCCCGAGCCGGCGGTGGACTGGGCCGGTGCGCTGGCCACGGTGGCGCGGCCGCCCGGCATGCTGCCCGGCTGGCGGCTCGGCATGATCCTCTCCACCGCCACCGCCGGCATCGGCTGGCTCGACCAGTCCGGCGACGACCAGACCGGCCTCGGGGTGCCGCGCACCGGCACGATGTCGTGGAGCGACTTCGCCTGGATGCGGCAGCGGCGCGAGCCGCGCATCGGCGACGTGGTGATGATCGAGCCCGCCGCCGCCGGGGCGCCGCAGCTGCGCCAGATCCCCGAGGTGGAGGGGGCGATGGTCTCGATGGATCCGCGCACCGGACGCGTGCTGGCGATGGTGGGTGGCTGGTCGTTCGAGTCCTCGCAGTTCAACCGCGCCACCCAGGCGCTGCGTCAGCCCGGCTCCTCGTTCAAGCCGCTGGTCTATCTCGCGGCGATGCAGCAGGGCGTCTCGCCGGCCGACAAGTTCCTCGATGCGCCGTTCGTGCAGGGCAGCTGGCGTCCGAACAACTACGAGCTCACCTATAGCGGCCCGACGACGCTGCACGACGCGCTGCGCGACTCGCTCAACCTGGTGACCATACGCCTGGCCGCGCATATCGGCATGGCCGCGGTGGCCAAGGTGGCGATCGACCTGCACGAGGTCGACGCCATGCCCAAGGTGCTGCCGGCGGCACTCGGCGCGGTCGAGACCACGGTGCTGCGTGAGGCCGGCGCCTATGCCTGCATCGCCGACGGCGGCCACGAGGTGCTGCCCAGCCTGATCGACACGGTGCAGGACCGCGACGGTCACGTGATCTGGCGTCCGCAGGGCCTGTCGCTGCAGGCCGGCGTCGATGCCGCGCTGCCGCCGGCGATCGTCGACGGGCGCAAGCAGGTGACCGATCCGCAGAGCACCTACCAGGTGCTGCAGATGATGCGCGACGTGATCCTGCACGGCACCGGGGTGCAGGCGGGGCTCGGCATCGACCGGCCGCTCGCCGGCAAGACCGGCACCAGCCAGGATTTCAACGATGCCTGGTTCGCAGGCTTCTCCCCGGACCTGCTGACCGTGGTGTGGATCGGCTTCGACAACCCGCGCAGCCTCGGCGACAAGGAGGATGGCGGCCACGTCGCCGGGCCGGTGTGGAACAAGTTCATGAAGACGGCGCTGGGCGACAGTCCCAGGCTCGAGTTCAGGGTGCCGGACGGCATCTCCCTGGTGCGCTACAACACCGGGCGCGGCAGCACCGTCGACGGCTTCAAGCCGGGCCAGGAGCCCGAGATGAACAACGTGATCGCCGCCGGGGGTGGCGCGGAGTCGCTTGGTCCGCAGGACACGGGGGCGGAGAACGTGCCCGACACCGAGACCGAGATGGCCGCCAGCGCCCCGGGTGCCGCACCGGTCTCGACGACCTCGGTCGATCCCTCCAACCCGGGCCTCGCCTCGCCGGCGAACGCGTCGCAGCCTGGCCGGATCCCCTTCGGCGCCCCGCCCGCGGGGCTGGCCGGGG
>CAXTOC010000003.1:0-239 GCA_964245725.1 uncultured Acetobacteraceae bacterium
TGGCGGTGCTGCGCTTCTCCGGCCTGGCGGGGCCGACCGCGGTGGCCGCGCAGGCGGCCCGGCTCGACGCGGCGCTGGCGACGGCGCGCTGGCGGCCGGATGGCGCTCTGGTCACCTGGTTCTACGACCCGCCCTGGACGCTGCCGCCGTTCCGCCGCAACGAGGTGGCCGTCGTGGTCTCGCGGCGCTGAACCGCGCGGAGCAGGCCGAGGCTGGATGCCGCCTCCCCCATCTCGTCG
>CAXTOC010000003.1:249-8330 GCA_964245725.1 uncultured Acetobacteraceae bacterium
AGCTAGGGTGCATGCTTGGTCACGCCCTCGGTGTGCCGATTTCTCCGTGTCGATGGAGGGACTTGTGGCAGGTCACGTTCACCGGGCGCAGCAGCTCCGGTCTGCGGTTTACGGCATCGAGGCCTGTGCCCTCGCCTCCGATCGTCATTTTCCCCGGCACGCGCACGACCAGTTCGGGATCGGCTTGATCTACTCCGGTGCTCAGTATTCCTGGAGCGGCATCGGACCGGTCGAAGCGGAAAGCGGTGACGTGATCACGGTCAACCCTGGCGAGATGCACGACGGACGCTCCGTGCAGGGCCGCGTGCGGATGTGGCAAATGCTGTATTTCGATCCGACCCTCGTATGTCCTTCGCTGACGGAGGAGGTACCGGGCGGGATAGCGTTCTCCCGTCCCGCTCTACGGGATCCTCAGCTCGCAGAGAGGTTCGCTCGGCTGTTCGAGAGTGTCACGGCCGTTGTGCCGGAAGCTCTCGCCGCGGAGGAGGACGTGCTGCGCACCCTGGCGCACCTCCTGATCCGGCATGGAAACCGTCCGCTTCCGGTCGCCGGCCCGCTGCCCTGCGTGGCGCGTGCGCTGAAGCGCCTGGACGAAGCTCCTGAACGGCCCGTCACGCTGGCGGAGCTCGCCGCGCTTTCGGGCGTAAGTCGGTTCCAACTCCTGCGGGGCTTCGCGCGCTCGGTGGGAACGACGCCGCATGCCTACCTGCTGCAGCAACGCGTCCGCTTGGCGCGCCGCCTTCTCGCGGCAGGAAGACGCCCGGCGGAGGCGGCAGCCGAAGCCGGTTTCGCCGACCAAAGCCACCTGACCCGAGCCTTCCGCCGTCAGCTCGGCATCACGCCCGCCCGTTACCGCGCGGCCCTGATCTAGGGCCAGATCCGTTCTTCAGTGCGCTACGTGCTCCAGGACCCGACCGCAATCGCGTTCAAGACCGTCGTGCCGGGCTGGCGCAGCCTAGCCGGCACAACGCGCGAGGCGTCATGCACCGAAATTACGTGCACGGCTACGAGGATGCGGAGGTCCGTCGCCTGCGCGACCAGGCGAGAACGTTGCAGGCGCTGCTCCACCACGACACGGCCTTCCCTGCCGGCAGCGCGGTGCTGGAAGCCGGGTGCGGCGTTGGCGCACAGACGGTGCCGCTGATCCAAGGCAGCCCGCACGCGCGGATCACCTGTGTCGATCTTTCCGCCGCATCCCTCGCCGAAGCCGAGGCACGGGTCCGCGCGGCGAGCCTGCCCATGCCGAACTTCCAGCAGGCGGACATCAGCATCCTGCCTTTCGCCGACGCCTCGTTCGACCATGTCTTCGTGTGCTTCGTGCTCGAGCATCTGGCGGCTCCTGAGGATGCCCTGGCCGAGCTGCGACGCGTGCTGCGGCCCGGCGGCAGCCTCACCGTCATCGAGGGCGATCACGGCTCCACCCTGTTCTATCCGGACGATGCGGCGGCCCGTGCTGCCGTCCGATGCCAAGTTGACGTGCAGCGTGCATCAGGTGGTGATGCCAAGATCGGCCGACGTCTCCACCCCCTGTTGGTCGGCGCCGCCCTGCACTCGGTGCGTGTGTCACCACGCCAGGTCTACGTGGACGCGAACGAGCCGGAACTGATCGAGGGCTTCATCCGCAACACCTTCGTTGCGATGGTGCTAGGCGTCCGCGATGCGGCGATACGGGCCGGGCTGACGGAGGCAACCGAGTTCGACGCCGGGATCAAGGCCCTGCTGCGCACGACGGAGCCGGACGGAGTGTTCTGCTACACCTTCTTCAAGGCGGTGGGGGTAAAGGGGCTGAAGTGAGTTCAGGCCTTTTAGTATAGGGCTCTAGGCATGAAGGAGTCCGGCAACTGCTGGAAGGCCGCAACCATCCTCATCTTGACGGGCCAGAGCAAGGTTGGATCAGGTGGATTTGCCTGATCGGATCGACTTGCCGGCTCCTCGATACACTAGGCGGGTGTTGCCGAGGAAAGGGCAGCCTGGACGCGCGGCGCGGCCGCCGCGGCCTCGACCCAGGTGCGGTCGAGCTTGCCGTTGATGGTGAGCCTGTAGCCGTCGAGCTGGCGGAAGACGGCCGGAACATGGGTGGGCGGAAGCAGCTCCTGACACCGCCTGCGCAGCTGCGACGGATCCAGTGCGACGTTGCCCGCCGTCTTGAAGGTCGCGAGCAGGAAGCGGTCGTCGTTCCTGGTCATCACCACGACGACGCATGCCTCGATGTCGTGCAGGGTCAGGATCACCGCCTCGATCTCTTCCAGCTCGATGCGCACGCCGTTCACCTTCACCTGCTGGTCGACCCTGCCCCGGAACGTCAGCGCACGCGTCCGCGTGTCCAGCTCGACCAGATCGCCGGTGCGATAGAAACGGATCGCGGCGCCGTCGACGATTGTGGTGAAGAACGGGTCCGGGGTCGGCGGCGAGAGATATCCGTCCGCGACCTGCGCGCCGCCGATGCACAGGACGCCGAGCACGACGTCGTTCTCGCAGGCGACCTCCTCGATCATGAAGACCGTGTTGGCCAGCGGCTCGCCCAGCTCGATCCTGCGCAGGCCCGCATCGTCCGGCACCAGCCAGTTCGCGACCGCCAGCGTCGCCTCCGCAGGACCGTAGGAGTTGCGCAGCGCGCACGCGGGAAGACGCTGGCGGAACTTGCGCGCCAGCGCCGGATCCCAGCGCTCGCCGCCGCAGAACATCACCCGCAGCCGGTTGCGGGCGACGAAGTCGGGGCGGTCCAGCAGGCTCTTCAGCAGGCTCGGCACGAAGCCGGCGATGCTGACGCGGTGCTCGACGAGCAGGTCGGCCACGGCGCGCAGGTCGAAGAAGCGGTCCTGCGGGTAGATGACGAGCCGGCAGCCCGTGACCAGGGGCAGCACGAACTCCCAGACGTGCACGTCGAAGGCCAGCGACGTCTTGAACAGGATCGCATCCGCCTGCGACGGCGCGACCATCCCGCGCATGACCTCGATGCGGTTCAGCAGCGCGCGATGCGAGATCAGCGCCGCCTTCGGCACGCCGGTGGTGCCGGAGGTATGCGCGAGGTAGGCGGCGGCCTGCGCGCCGTCCTGCGCGCCGGCCTGCCCGTCGCCGCCCGTGTTGCGCCTCAGGGTGAACAGCTCGCGGTCGAGCACCCGTCGCGACGACGCCACCCGGTACTGCGCGAACGCGGCCGGATCCTGGTCGGTCACGATCGCGGCCGGCGCGCTGGCCTCGACCATCGCGGCCAGGCGCGCGGCAGGCAGGTCGATCGCCAGCGGCACGTAAGTGGAGCCGCGGCTCCAGATCGCGAGCACGGCCTGAACCATGGCTGCAGACCGCGCCACGTGCACGCCGATCCTGCTGGCGCGGGGCAGGTCGAACGTCTCGACGCCGAGCAGCAGGTCGGAGCCGCTCAGCGACCGGTCGCCGCATCGCACGCGACAGGACGACGCCGTTGCACGCAGCGAGGATGCGATCGCATGCCAGACGTCGTCGACCGGCAGGGAAAGATCCGGCCCGCGAAGCAGCCAGGCGCGCTGTCCCGACATGGTGTGCAGGATCGGCGTCGTGCCCAGCATCATGCGTGCGCCAGGGCCGCCTCGAGGCTCTTGTTCAGGGCCGCCGCGAGCGAGCCCACATGCGCCCGCATCAGCGAGTAGTGGTCGCCGGGGATCTTCTCGATCGTGAGCGTGCCGACGAGCCGCCGCCAGATCGGACGCGGATCCGTGGGCAGGATCTCGATCGGCGAGCTCGGCTGGAAGAACACGACCTCGCGCGCGAGCCTGGCTGGGCGGTAGCCGTAGAGGGCAACCTTGTTCATCAGGTTGACGTCGACGACGGCCTGCGGAGTCCCCGGCTCGTCGGGCGGCGGCGGCAGCGAGAGCCCGAGGCGCTTTCGCAGCCGAAACGACAGGTTCTGCCTGATCCTGGTCGATACCGCGCCGCGCTCCTCGGCTGGCGCGCGCATGATCATGGCGAGCCGCGAGGCCAGCCGTCCGATCGTCATTCCGTTATCGGGATAGGAGTCGATGAGCCCGAGGAACCGGACCTCCGAGCCACGTCGCTCGAGCAGTCTGGTCATCTCGAAGGCGACCAGGCCGCCGAATGAATAGCCGGCGAGGATGTACGGGCCGCTCGGCTGCACCCGCAGGATCTCCTCGACGTAGGCGGCCGCCATCGCATCGACGGAGTCGTGCGGCGCCTCGTTGCACAGTCCGAAGGCCTGGATGCCATAGACGCTGAACTCGACGTTGATCTGCCTGGCGAGCTGGCGCAGCTCGATCGCCGAGCCGCCCAGTCCATGCACCAGGAACAGGCAGGCCGGGGTGGTTCCCTCCCGCAACGAGATCAGCGGCGAGAACGCGGGCAGGACCTGATCCGCGAGAAGTGCGGCCATGGATCGCACGGTGGGTGCATCGTAGATCGCGGCGACCGGCAGCTGGTGTCCGGTCATGCGCTCGATCTCGAGGATGAGCGAGATGGCGAGCACGGATGATCCGCCCAGGTCGAAGAAGTTCTCGTCGGGATGCACGGGCGCCCGATCCAGCAGTTCCTCGAAGATGTCGGTCAGCAGGGCTTGAGTGCCGGAGTGATCCTCGGTCGATGTGCGGCTCGCCACGCGATCAGGCGATGCGGTCATCACGGGACCGCCGCCACCCGCGCATCGGCGGCCGCCGCCTCGATCGTCCTGGCGATGCGGATCGCGGTGATCGAGCGACGCAGCCAGTTGCCCACCACCGTTGCCGCGTTGTCCCATCGCCGGCGCCCGGCACGGTGCGGCAAGCGGTCGAGATAATCCGCGATCGACGAAGCGTCCCGCCCGCCGCCGATGCGGTCGGCGAGGAGGGCGAGCTCCGATCCGCTGCGGGCGTCGAACACGTTGCGCGGCAGGTCCGGAAGCCGCGGCAGCTCGCCGCGCAGGTAGCGATGCACGTCGCGCCGGTGCTCGCGCAGCAGGGTGTCCGGATCGTACTCGGGATGGCCCTGCAGGCAGAGCACGCCGCCGCCGCGCGAGTGGACGAACATGTCCGCGCCGGTCTCCTCGCTCCGGGTCAGGATGACGTAGCCGGCCGCCTCCAGCGCCGCCGGATCGACGCCGTTGGTGCGCGAGTGCGGCACGTGCAGCACCGTGGGGGCGCCGGCCAGCAGCGGGTGCCGTGCCGTCGTGCGGTGCGCGAACACGCCGGACAGCTTCGTGGGCAGGCGGCGGCGCACGATGCCGTCCCAGTGCAGCACGGCGGCGTGCGCCGCGAGGCAGGACAGCAGCACCGGGATGCCGGCCTGCTCGGCGAGATCGAGCAGCGCGACCAGATCGTTCCAGAACGGCTCCTCGGGTAGGGTGGCCCGGCTCGGCTCGGTCCCGGTGACGATCAGCAGGTCGGGCAGCAGCTCGGGCGGGCAGATCGCGAGGCGCTGGACGGCGGTGGACGACATGCCGATGGTGGGGTCTCGGGACAGCGGGTCATGTCGCCATTCCACCGCCATCGTCGGCATCGCGAGGCTGATCAGCCGGCTGAACTGGCAGGCCGTGCGTCCGCGCACCGCGAGGGGCATGTTGTTGACCAGTCCGATCACCACGCGCGCCGCCGCTGCCGGCGCCGGCGCGGGTCCGTGCAGCGCCGTGACCACGCAGGCGGTCATGCGAGCCGTCCGCCGACGCGGATCGACTCGAACCGGGCCCGAGGCGATGCGGCGACCGAGAGGGCGCGGTCTAGGTCGGCCAGGATATCGTCGATGTGCTCGATGCCGATGCTGAGGCGCACGGTCTCGCGCGTGATGCCGGCCTCGAGACACTGTGCCTCGGTGAGCTGACGGTGCGTGGTCGAGGCCGGATGGGTAGCGAGCGACTTGGCGTCGCCGAGGTTGACGAGACGCTTGAACAGGCGGAGCCCGTCCAGGAAGGCACGACCCGCCTCGAAGCCGCCGCGCACGCCGAAGGTGAGCAGCGAGGGAAACCGGCCGTCGAGATAGCGTCGGACCAGGGCGTGCTGCGGGCTGTCGGCGTGGCCGCCGTAATTCACCCAGGCGACCCGGGGATCGGCACGCAGGAAGTCGGCGACCTGCCGCGCGTTGGCGACGTGCCGCTCGATGCGCAGCGGCAGCGTCTCGATGCCTTGAAGGATCAGGAACGCGTTCAGCGGCGAGAGGGTGGCGCCGGTGTTGCGCAGGCAAACGGTGCGGCACCGTGCGACGTAGGCGGACGCGCCGAACTGCTCGGTGTAGACGACGTCGTGGTAGGATGGTTCCGGACGCGAGAACATCGCGAAGCGATCGGCATGGCGCGCCCAGGGGAAACGTCCGGCATCGACGATGATCCCGCCCATCGAGTTGCCGTGTCCGCCGAGGAACTTGGTCAGCGAGTGCAGCACCACGTCGGCGCCGTGCTCGATCGGACGCAGCAGCATCGGGGTCGCCACCGTGTTGTCCACGATCAGCGGCACGCCGTGACGATGCGCGACCTCGGCCAGCGCGGCGAGATCGGCGACCTGTCCGGAAGGGTTGCTAACGCTCTCGCAATAGACGGCGCGCGTGTTGCCGTCGATCAGCCGTTCCACCTCGGCAGCGTCGCCGCTCTCGGCGAAGCGCGCCTCGACTCCCTGCGCGCGGAACAGGTGGGCGAACAAGGTCAGGGTCGCGCCGTAGAGGGTGCGCAGCGAGACGAAGTTGCTGCCGGCCTCGACCAGGTTCATCAGGGCATAGTGGATCGCGGCAGCGCCCGCGCCGACGCTGAGCGCCTCGACCCCTCCCTCGAGTGCGGCGACCCGCCGCTCCAGCACCGCGTTGGTCGGATTGCCGATGCGGGTGTAGATGTTGCCCGGCTCCTCGAGGTTGAACAGCGCCGCACCGTGATCGGCGCTGTCGAACTCGAACGCGACGGTCTGGTAGATCGGCACCGCGCAGGCGTGCGTTGCTGGATCGCCGTCATAGCCGCAATGGATCGAGATCGTCTCAGGCTTCATCCCGTGCGGGCTCCAGCGTTCCGGGCTCGGCACCGACGGTCCTGACGCCCGTCGGGGCGTCAGGATCGAGGGCGCCCGACCCGGTGCAGCGGACGATCGAGGCTAGGCGGCGACGAGAGGCAGATCGGCCGGAGGTGGCGTGACCGCGGCGGGAAGCAGATCCGCGATCGCGCTCCAGAAGGTCTGCCGCGCCTCGAGCGATTGCAGCGCCGCCTGCGTGGCCTCTTCCCACAGCGTGCCGTCATGGCCGCAGAGCTGGCGCATCATGGCGACCGCCTTCGGGCCGTGATCGTCGCCGTCGAGCTCGACATGTCTCTCGAGGTAGCGCAGGAACAGGCTGGCGTGCTCTCCGTCCCGCCGCACCATCCGCGCCAGGTTCTCGAAGATCAGGGCGATCGAGTCCTCGCGGCCGTAGGTGAACGATGCGGCGATGACGTGCGGCCTGCCGCTGTCGAGAAGCGCGAAGGTGGTGGCCACGAAGGCGCGCGCCGCCGGCGGCGCGTCGCACAGCACCAGCGCCTGATCGAGCGCCACGCCCTGCTCGATCAGGCGCACCAGATGCCGGATCGGACCGGTATCGGCACCGATCTGCTCCATCGCGCGCAGGTAGAGCTCGAAATGGCCGATGGCGACGCCGTCGACCTCGTCGCTCTCCTCCTCCAGAACCAGCTCGTTGATCAGGCGACGCGTGATCGGGTCGCCGACCGGCCGCCACGGCAGCTCGACGCTGGTAAACGAACGCTGCAGCCCCTTGAGCAGCGACATGAAGTCCCACACCGCAAAGACATGATGCTCCATGAAGACACGCAACGTAGTACTGGAAATGATCCTGCCGTAGAGCCGGTGCTGGTCGAGTGAGGTGCGCAGCGACTCAAGTCGCTGCGCCAATACGATACTCTCATCTTGTTGCATCATGCTGACCCTAGGGCGTCGTGCGTGAAGAGCATGCCGTCGGCAGTAGCTGAAGACTGAGGTCTGTTCAATTTTTTGGACGGGTGAGACAACATCTACTTAAGATCTGAATTCGATGCAACAACGAGGTGAAATCGGTTTCGATCACGATTTCGCGACCGATTGCCGGCTGCGGCGGGCCGGCCCCGGGGCGCCTTGAGCAGCGCCCGAACGCGCCGGACCCTGCGCGGATCGATACTGAGC
>CAXTOC010000003.1:8340-46242 GCA_964245725.1 uncultured Acetobacteraceae bacterium
ATACTGAGCTATCGAATGAAATCGGTCCGCCTTGGCCGCCGTGGATTTGCCCGCTGCCTCGCGGTCGGCCTTCTCGTGGTCGGCAGGTGGGCGCCTGCGGCGCCGGCTGACCTGGCACCCATGATGCGCTACCCGAACGCCTCGGCGACGTCCGTCGCCTTCGTGGCGCGGCGACCTCTGGACCGCCCCGCTGGGCGGCGGCGCGGCTACGCGCCTGGTCCATGGTCAGGACGCCGTGCTGTCTCCGCGCTACTCGCCCGACGGACGCTGGATCGCGTTCACGGCACGCAGCAGCGGCGCCAGCGACGTCTACCTCGTCCCCGCCGCCGGCGGCACGCCGAGGCGCCTCACCTTCGACGCCGCGAGCGGCGGCACCGAGCAGGTCGTCGCCTGGACACCGGACTCGCGCAGCATCGTGTTCCTCTCGACCCGGCTGTCGCACCCGAGCGGACTGAGCCGCGCCTTCTCGGTGCCGCTGGAAGGAGGGCTGCCGCGGCCGCTGCCGCTCGACCATGCCGGGCTGCTGTGCTTCGGTGGCGACGCGCACGTCATCGCGCTAAACCGGATCCTCCGCGACGAGCTTCCCGAGCGCTATCTCGGCGGCCGGGCGCCGGACATCTACACCTACGATCTCGATACCCGGCACCTGACCCGCATCACCGACTGGCGAGGCACCGACACCGCGCCGATGTGGTACGGACGGCGGATCTACGTCCTGTCCGACCGCGGGCCGGGTTCCGCGGCAACATCTGCGCCTACGACCTGGACATCGGGGCATCCACCCAGGTCACGCACTTCGCCGACTTCGACGTCGACACCCCGTCGCTTGGCGGGCGGACGATCACCTTCCAGCAGGGCGGCAGGCCGTACGCCACCGATCTGCCGTCGGGGACGCCGCGCGAGATCAGGGTGCAGGTCCCCGATGACGCGCGGCGGACGGCGGCGCGGATGCAGGCGGTCGGCGTGGCGGCGCGGGCCGCCGATCCGCTGGCCGGCGGCGACACCCCCGGGGCGCCGGCCCGGGGCGGGCGGCGGCTCTCCGCGCACGGCGACCTGTTCGGCGTGCCGGTGCACGGGCGTGCCCGGAACCGCACCGGCACGCCCGGCGCGGACGAGGACCATCCGTCCTGATCGCCCGACGGACGCATGATCGCCTATCGGACCGACGCCGGCGGTGAGCAGCAGCTGGCACTCCGACCCTCGTCGGGCGACCCGGAGCGGGTGCTGACGCACTTCGCCTCCGGCTATCTCTACAGCCCGGTCTCGTCGCCGGCCGGGGACCGCCTGGTGGTGGCCGACGCCAATCCCGGGCTGTGGCTGGTTCCGCTCGATGGCGGTAAGCCGGGCTTGATCGCGCGTGATCCCTGCGGCGCGATCCGCGACGGCGCAGTCTCGCCCGACGGGAACTGGCTCGCCTACAGCGCGACACGGTCCAACCGGCAGCGCGCCATCCACCTCCGCGAGCTGCGCTCCGGGCGCGACGTGGTCGTCAGCACGCCGATGAACAGCGACCGCGATCCGGTGTTCTCCGCCGACGGACGGGTGCTGCTGTTCGTCTCGCAGCGCAACGACCTGCCGCTGGTCTCCGACCGCGGCGAGGAGACCATCATCGCGATCCTGAACTCGGACGGGATCTTCGCCGCCACCCCGGGGCCGGCGCGACCCGTCGCCGCTGGTCCGTCATGCCCCGGCCCGGCCGGCAGCGGACGCGCCGCTTCATGTCGATCTCGACGGGCTGATGTCGCGCGCGGTAGCGCGCCCGGTCACCCCCGCCATGATCGCCAGCCTGGAGATCAGGGCAGACCGGCTGTACTACGAGACCAGGCTGCCGCAGCTCATCGAGGGCGAGCCGCCCGGACAGCAGGCGGCGCTGCACCGCCTCGACCTGTCCGAGCTGTCCGAGCGGGTGATCGTGCGTAGGCTGGACGGCCACAGCCTGTCGGCCGACGGCGGATCCGTCGCCTTCCGTCGCGACGATGGCTGGCATGTCGCCGCCACCGGCGATGACGCGATGCTCGACCTGTCCGCGCTGCGCGCGCCGGTCGCGCCGCGCCGCGGGTGGGCCGAGATGTTCGAGAGCGCCTGGCGGCTCGACCGCGACGTGTTCTTCGGCCGGGCGATGAACGGCGACGACTGGCAGGCGGTGCATGACGCCTAGGTCCGGCTGCTGCCGCGCCTGGGCTCGGCGGACGATCTCCGCTACCTGCTCGGAAAGCTGCAGGGAGAGCTCGCGAGCTCGCACAGCTTCATCGGCACGACCGCCTCCGGCGGCCGTCCGCGGGTGAGGACCGGCCGTCTCGGGGTCGATTATGCGCTCGACCCACGCTCAGGACGCTATCGCCTGGCGCGCGCCCTTCCGGGAGACAACACGCGCGACCAGTCCCGAAGCCCGCTCACCGCGCCGGGCCCGGCACTGCGCGACGGCGACTTCCTGCTCGCCGTGAACGGCCGCGAGCTGAAGGCGCCGCACACGCCCGATGAGCTGCTGTTCGGCCTGACGCGCGAGGTCGGCATCACGGTGGCCGCGTCGCTCGGCGGGCCGAGGCGCACGCTGCGTGTCGAGCCGCTCGCCGACGAGACGGCGCTGCGGCGTCTGGACTGGGTCGAACGCAACCGCGCGCGCGTGGACCAGCTCTCCCACGGCCGCATCGGCTACGTGGCGCTGAGCGACTTCTTCATGGAGCGCTGGGGCGAGTTCATCCGGCAGTTCTATCCGCAGCTGGGCAAGCAGGGGCTGGTGTTCGACGTGAGGTGGAACCGCGGCGGCTTCACCAGCCAGGCGGCGCTCGACGTGCTCAGGCGCCCGCTCGCCGGCATGTTCGTGAACCGGGAAGGCGCGGCGTCATCGCTACCGGTCGCGGTCGCGCCGCGGGCGATGGTGACGCTGCTCAACTGGGGCTCGGGTCCCGACGGCGACCAGTTCGCGTACTATCTCCGTGCCTTCGGCCTGGGTCCGCTGGTGAGCACGCGGAGCTGGGGTGGCGTGCAGGGGATCAACGGGCCGTGGCGGCCGATGGACGGGACCTTCATCACCATCCCAGAGGATTCGCTCGCTGATCCCGCGGGCCACTGGATCATCGAGAATACCGGCGTGTCACCCGACATCGAGGTCGACGATGCGCCCGAGGAGGCCGTCGCCGGACGCGGTGTCCAGCTCGAGACGGCGGTGCGGGCGACGCTCGACCGCCTCGAACGGGCACCCGTCTCCAAGCTGACGGCGCCACCGCCGCTGCCGACCTGTCCGATGACGGGAGAGGTTCCGCCGGCTTCCTTCGCAGCCGCGCCGTCGCAGTAGCCGCACCGGCGGGTCGGCCGCACCTGGAATGATCGGGCCGCCTCAACCTGGATGCGGAGAAGCGGCAAGTGTCGCCTCCAGGTTGATCTGCACGCGCCGGCGGGTGAGAAAAGGTCGTTCTCCGATCATGTAGAACAGCCTGGCGACCAGGACCGCAGCGACGATCTGTGCAAGTGCGGAGATCCAGTAGGTGCCGGCCGACAGCATGTACAGCTTCTTCATGAGCTGTGCCACGAGGCCGATCACCAACCAGTGCAACAGGTAGAGGCTATAGCTGAACACCCCGATGCGGGCGAGCAGCCGGACCGGCAGGAACCGCGCGATCATCCCGTCGATCGGATTGATCGCGATCAGGAACAGGCAGAACGTGACTGAGCTGATGGCCTGCATGCCGGGGCCGCCCTTGTAGCCAAGGCCGTCGTGGAGATGTAGCGCGCCAAAGGCCGCCTGCAGCGATACTGCGGCGAACAGCAAGCCGTAGCTCAGGGGGCGGCGCAGCGTCAGGATGTCGAGGGCGAGGACACCGAGGCCGAACTCGGGCCAGAGATCGAATGGATAGGGAACCGAAGCGGGAGCAATCAGCAGCGCCACGCTGCACGCCAGCGTGAGTGCATGACACAGATCGAGCACGAGGCGATCGCGGTTCAAGCGCAAGGCCACCGGTATCGTGCCGGCAACCAGGAGGTAGAACGCCGCTTCGTAGCAGAGCGTCCAGAACACGGGTAGAATTGGCTCGACGTGGCACACGCGCTGCAGCATCAGCGCCGAGCACGCATAGTCGAACATCGGCCGTTGAAAAAGTCTCTGGGCGGCCAGGGAGCTGTTGGGCAGTATGTTCCGGGTGACCAGGTAGGCGGCCGTGGCCGACATCAGGACGCTCAGCACGGAGACGATCACGTAGGGCGGATAGATCCGACGGATCCGGTACCTGATGAACTCAGCAAGTGGCGCGGGCTTCCTGAAGGCCCGCAGTGCCGCCTGAGCGACGCAGAGCCCGGACACGACGAAGAAGATCTGAACGCCGTAGTTCCCGAGAACGACGGGTTTGTACAGAAGGTAGGTACGAAGTTCCGGATAAGGCCCTATCATCGCCGGGGCCGTAGCATGCAGCGTGACGACCATCAGCGCAGCCAGACCACGCCACGCGTCAAGCGAGGCGATGCGAATGCCGCTGTGAAGCCTCATGGGGCGCATGATCGCGCAGGTCCGATCGTTCGACACGGGTCAGGATAACAGTGGTCATCGAGAATATTTGCTCGAGAAACAAACTTGGCAAAACATATCGACGCCTTCAACGGCCTTTCGCACGACCGCCGTGCGGCTCGTGATATTATTCTGTTAATCGATCTGATGCGTCGGCAGCCGGTCGATCAAGCGCCGCGCGCCGGAGGTAATGGAAAAGGCCTTGCCGTACGGTTGGTCGCCGGGCAGCTCAGGAGCGCATCCCACCCTGTTCCTGATGCGGTCCCTGATTCGTCCCGCCGGTCTCGGCTCCCTGCGGCGTCGGAGGCTTGGGTGCGGCCTGATCGAGTTGCGGGTCGGAGCTTTCTGTGGTGCCGCTGAGCTGATCACCGGCGGGCTTCGTCTCGTCGCTCATCATGTTGCTCCTGTCACTTAGAGGGTGCTTAACCTCAGCTTCGGGGAGAGTAGGTCGCGTGCCTGTGGGTCGGGCACCTGGATGGCGGAGGGAGTGGGATTCGAACCCACGGTACGCTTTCACGCACACACGCTTTCCAAGCGTGCGCCTTAAGCCGCTCGGCCATCCCTCCGGCTCAAGCTCCGGCCCGACCAGGGCGGCGGACCATAGCAAAAGCCGGGTGGGAGGCAAGCTCTACCCTCCCCTGGTGCTGCATCTGTTCGACGAGGGTCGATCGCATCCGCGGCCGCTACATGCCGTGTACGGTCGGCGTGATCGTGGTCGGCACCGTGACGCAGCGACCTGGCGGGCATTGCCATATGTGAGGCGTCGGCTTCTCGACGATCCAGGCTTCGCTCGGTGGAATGCTGTTCGTGCCCAAGCTGCGCGCGACCTCGATCAGCCTCCGCTCGGGCTCTCCGTAGCGTCTTCTCCGCCAGCGCCTTTCTTGGAAACGGTGATGCAAGGTCCGTCCGCGCCGGTGAGCCGGCCGGCCTCTGCCACGGTCGGGGGAAGCGCCATGGCCGGCAGCAGCATCGGCGTCGCGATGATCGCGATCACCAACATCTTCGAGATGACACGCGACTATGACCTCGTATTCCCGTCAGCCGAGAACATGCACACCATGAACGGGTGCGCCGCAGCACCCCGATGCCGAAGGCGCTGCACGCCAACATGTTCCTGGTGCACGTCGTCTCCGACCTGACGATGCTGGACCGGGTCGGCGGGTCCTCCCATTCCACGACTACAGAGCTGCCGCCCGCACCATCTAGCCCGGCAGGGTATGACGAGGGGGCCGTTTCTGGCCCTGCGAGGGCGAAGCATCGTATCCAGGGCAATGCTGATCCCCGACCCGTGGCTGCTCGCGTTCTCGATCGCCGTTCTCCTGCTCTTGCTCGGGGCCACATCCGGCCTCGTGAACTCCGAGCTCTGGATGTCGGAACCGTTGGTCTGCGCGATCGTCGGCATCTTCCTGGGGCCCCTCGTGCTCGGCTTCATCCGTATCGACCCGGCGCACGATCCGGGCGCGCGGGCGGTATTGCGCGAGGCGGCCCGGGTCACGCTGGCGATCGCGGTGCTCGCCTCCGCGATGAGACTGCCACGCGGCTGGCTGCGTCGGCACTGGCGTGGACTGTCGGTGGCTCTCGGACCCGGCATGCTGCTGATGTGGGGAGCGGGAGCGGCGCTCACGTGGCTTTGCCTCGGCTTGCCACCACTGACCTGCGTGCTGATCGGCGCCATTCTCGCGCCGACCGATCCGGTTCTTTCCGCTCCTGTGGTCAGCGGTCCTCTGGCTCAGCGGACGGTGCCGAATGACCTGCGCCACGCGATCAATGCCGAGAGCGGCATCAATGACGGGCTGGCACAGCCTTTCGTCATGGTTCCGCTGTTCGTCATCCTGGCCGCGCGCTCCGGTGATCGAGCACACGGGATAGGGGACTGGCTCGTGCACGTGCTGGTGATCGAGGTGGGTAGTGCCATTGCGCTTGGCGCAGCCGGTGGCTACCTCGCCCGTTTCTGCATGGACCGGGCCGGTCGGCATCCGGATACCGAGCGCTCGTCATTATTGACGATCGCGCTGGCGCTGGCGCTGGCAACGCTAGCCGGCTTGCAGGCGGTCGGCGGAAACGGGGTGCTCGGTGCCTTTGTGGCCGGCGCGGTGCTGAACGAGACCTACAGCGAGGAGCACGAGGAGCACCAGGAGCATTTCAACGAGGCGGTCGCCCGCTTCTTCGATCTGCCGATCATGTTCCTGCTCGGCGCCGCAGCACCCTGGGCCGCCTGGTACCAGATGGGATGGCACGCCGCGGCATTCGCCGTGTGCATCCTGCTGTTCCGCCGATTGCCGGCTTGGCTGCTGATCGGCGGCTTCATGTCCTGGACGCGACCACTCTGGCACAGGCTCTTCGCGGGCTGGTTCGGCCCGGTCGGAGCTGCTGCTCTATTCTATGCCTGCGATGCGCAGGATATGACCGGGATCGACACGCTGTGGCCGGTCGTCAGCCTCGCCGCCGGGGCTTCGGTCGTCGCGCACGGCACGACGGCCACGCACCTGTCGCTGTTCCTGGGCGGCACCAGGAGGGACGACCGTACGCCGTGATCCGTCGCGTCCTTCCGACCGATTGCGGAAGCGGCGATGGGTCGTGAGAACCGTGCAGCGGTGCGAGGTACGTTACGAGCCAAGCTCGGTAGGGTCAGCGTGATCATGCGCGGTGATCCTCGTGATGGCTGTACTTGGCCATCTCGTGACCGCCGTGGTGCATGTGAGCGTGGTGGTCCATCGGGTGTCGCCTGGCCTGCACGACCAGCCACGTTGACAAGGCTCCGAACAGCAGGTTCAGCCAGAAGGTGTAGTTCAGGCTGAAGTGCGTCATTCGAGCGCGGATGTCATGGTTCGGCGTCGGGACCAGTCCGAGCATGGTGAACACGAGGTCCATCAGCAGTCCCGACAGCACCATCGTGGTGAAGAAGATCGCGCTGATATAGGCCGCCATCCGCCAGCCGTAGTAGCGTCGGTAGACGTCGAGCAGCGGCAGGACGATCAGGTCGGCATAGAGGAACGCCAACACGCCGCCGAACGAGATGCCGGACGCCCAGAGCACCGCCGCCAGAGGCACGTTTCCGATCGAGCAGACGAAGCTGATCACCGCGACCAGCGGACCGACCACCGCATTGGCCGGCACCTGTATCCAGGGAGGACTGCCCTTGAGGAACAGCGTCGCCCACCAGCCGTTCGAAATGAAGACACCCAGCAGTCCGGCGATCAGGAAGCCGATCGCGATATCCTTCCACAGCATGGAGATATCCATGACGAAGGTCTGCGCGACGCGGGTCGGCAACGCCGGGCTGCGCAGCTTTGCCCACAGCGTGTCGCCCTGCACCGTCATGGAGGAATGCTCGTGACCGGAGCCGGCTTCCTCATGCGTCCGCGCCGCCTCGACCAGATCGGCCGGGTATGTCAGGTGCACCAAGGCAGCCATGATCGCCACGAGTACGACGCCGCCGACCCACTCCGCCAGGGTGAATTGCCAGCCGAGCAGGAGATAGACGATGATCCCCAGCTCGATCACCAGGTTGGTGGACGAGAACAGGAAGGCGAGCGAAGGAACCAGAGCGGCGCCACGCTTGAACAGCGTTCTCGAAACGGCGGCCGAAGCGTAAGAGCAGCTGGAGCTCGCAGCACCGAAAGCGGCTGCGAGCGCTACTTCCCGCAGACCGTTGCGCCCCAGCACGGATCGCATGCGCTCCTGCGAGATTACGGCCTGGATCACTCCCGACAACATGAAGCCCAGGGCCAGGCTCCACCCGACATCCCACATCATGCCCGCCGACATGACGATCGCGTCCCATAGTCCGACCAGAAGATGATCCATGACCAGCTGCTCTCCTGCTGCCGTTGACGAGATGTGGGTGCGGTCCTGATCGACTGCCTCGATCACGTCGGGATATGTACCGCGACAAGAGCATCGACCCAGCGCCCGTCGCCGAGGTACGTAAGCGCGCCAGCCTTAGAGCAGGAAGGGTCATGTTCGAGCCGGTCAGGATCAAACTCGCGTGCGAGAGGTGGCGTCCGGTGTCGCTCGTTCCCGATGGTCTCGCCTGCCTCTGGCAGGCGGCAGGATGGACCGCGGATCTACCGCGGCTTCAACCGTTCCTGCGGCAGGAGATCCCCAAATCGCAGGCCGCGCATCCGCGTCATTCCCACGTGTCCGCCAGCAGCACGGTGCGGTTCGCCACCCGGCCGGCGTGGCGCATCAGCCGACGCCTGCAGCAGCAGCACAGAGGTCGCGTCGTTGTGCGCGCGCAGGGTCTCGAGCAGGCGCAGCCCGTCGATGCCGCCCGGCGGCCTGCGGTCCAGGATGATGCAGTCGAGGCTCGCTGACCACGAAACTACAGCCACGCTAGCCGCGTGTTGAAGATTACGCCGACTCCCATTGAGGCCGGATGATGCGAGATCTCGAGGATCGGGCAGGTATGCCGGCACTCGAGCTTCACCTCGTTCCAGGTCCGCCGGACCCCGCCGTTCAGCGCATGATACTCTGGACCGTTGATGTCGTGGCATCCGACGACACCAGATGATCGTCCCACGTTGAGCCAGTCCGCCCGCGAGCCGTCGTAGGAATGGTCGCCGTCGATGAACGCCAAGTCGAAACGTCGTCCAATGTGGCATCCGCTTGTGGACGGAGCAGCCTCGAGTATGGGCAGGATGCCCTTGCAATCATCGAAGTCAACGAGATTGTCGTGGATGTCGACTGCGGTGTAGGTGTGCTCCCTGTTCAGTCGGAAGAGATATGCAGCTGAGACATAGGCTGACGCACCCCGAGCTACGCCGATCTCGATGGCCGTCGTCGGCCTTGATGCCCCGGCAAGCAGCAGATAATCGGCGAACTCGGTAGGTATTTGTATTATCCCGACCGAGGCCGAATTGATGCAACTCGTGAACGCGGACAAGCCGTCCCAGTCCTGGTAGGTGATGCCAACCTGCTTGATACAGCTTAGGACAAACGCTCTGTCCCGGATCTCGGCGTCGGATGCCTAAAGAATGCGGTGGATAGCTGTCCTCACCTTCCTTACGGCGTAGTCATCGCTGCCGCATCTCCTGCGGCCTTGGCCTGTGTGGCGAGCTCTTCCGGGGTCAGCGATGGCAATGGCTGAGCTTGCTGATGAGCACTCTCGACTCCCGGCTCCTGCTGTACATCCATGGGAAGATACTTTCACGACGAGGGTGAAGGCATGACGGGAGCGAAATCGTCGACGGATCTGCTGCAATCACTCGATCGCCTGGAACCGTCTTCTTGCACGAGAGGTGAGCCAGTTCGGCGTCCAGGCAGGTGGACGCTTGCCTGCCGCCTCGATCTCGCCGATCCGATTCGGCGCTTCAGGCATCCATCTTCAGGGCGGCCAGGAAGGCGCTCTGCGGAATCTCCACGCGGCCGAACTGGCGCATCCGCTTCTTGCCCTCCTTCTGCTTGTCCAGCAGCTTGCGCTTGCGGCTGATGTCGCCGCCGTAGCACTTGGCGGTCACGTCCTTGCTCAGCGCGCCGATGGTCTCGCGTGCGATCACCCGGCTGCCGATCGCCGCCTGGATCGCGATCTTGAACAGCTGGCGCGGGATCAGCTCCTTCAGCTTCGCACAGATCGAGCGGCCGCGGGCATCGACGGCGCTGCGGTGGGCAATAAAGGAGAGCGCGTCCACCGGCTCCAGGTTGACCAGGATCGAGATGCGCACGAGGTCGCTCTCCTCGTAGCCGTCCATCGCGTAGTCGAAGCTGGCATAGCCGCGGCTGACCGACTTCAGCCGGTCGTAGAAGTCGAACACCACCTCGTTCAGCGGCAGCCGGTAGACCGCCATCGCCCGGTTGCCGACATAGGTCAGATCGACCTGACGGCCGCGCCGGTCGTTGCACAGCGTCAGCACCGAGCCGAGATACTCGTCCGGCACCATGATGGTGGCGCGGATCCAGGGCTCCTCGATGCTGGCGATCAGGCTGCCGTCCGGCATGTCTGCCGGGTTGTGCAGCTCCTCGGTGACGCCGTTGGTGCGATGCAGCTTGTAGACCACCGACGGCGCGGTCGCAATCAGCTCGAGGTTGAACTCGCGGGTCAGACGCTCCTGGATGATCTCCAGGTGCAGCAGGCCGAGGAAGCCGCAGCGGAAGCCGAAGCCGAGGGCGGCCGAGGTCTCGGCCTCGTAGTGGAAGCTGGCATCGTTCAGCCGCAGCCGCGACAGGCTCTCGCGCAGCTTCTCGAAATCGTCCGCATCGATCGGATACAGGCCGCACCACACCACCGGGATCGACGGCTTGAAGCCGGCGAGCGCCGCGGCGGCCGGGCGGCGATCCTCGGTGATGGTGTCGCCGACGTTGCAGTCGGCCACCGTCTTGATCGCGCCGGTGATGTAGCCGATCTCGCCCGGCCCCAGATCGTCCACCGGTCGCATCGCCGGCGTGAACACGCCGATCTGCTCGAGGCTGTGCACGGCGCCCGTCGACATCATGCGGATGCGGGAGTGCCGGCGCAGGCGTCCGTGCTTGATCCGCACCAGGATGATCACGCCGAGATAGGCGTCGTACCAGCTATCGACCAGCAGCGCCTGCAGCGGCGCCTCGGCGTCGCCGACTGGCGGCGGCAGGCGGGTGACCAGGGCTTCCAGCACGCCCTCGATGTTGAGGCCGGTCTTGGCGGAGATCTGCACCGCGTCGTCGGCCGGGATGCCGACCACGTCCTCGATCTGCTGGCGCACCTGCTCCGGCTCTGCCGCCGGCAGGTCGATCTTGTTGAGCACCGGGACGATCTCGTGATGCGCGTCGAGCGCCTGGTAGACGTTGGCGAGCGTCTGCGCCTCGACCCCCTGGGAGGCGTCGACCACCAGCAGCGAGCCCTCGCAGGCGGCGAGCGAGCGGCTGACCTCGTAGGCGAAGTCGACGTGGCCTGGCGTGTCCATCAGGTTGAGCACGTAGGTCTGGCCGTCGCGCGCCGGGTAGGTCAGCCGGACGGTCTGCGCCTTGATGGTGATGCCGCGCTCGCGTTCCAGCTCCATGTTGTCGAGGACCTGGTTGGTCATCTCGCGGTCGGTCAGGCCGCCGCAGGCCTGGATCAGCCGATCCGCCAGGGTGGACTTGCCGTGGTCGATATGGGCGATGATCGAGAAGTTGCGGATCAGCGAGAGCGGCGTGTCGGTCATGGCCGCAGCAATAGGCGCAAACGCGGCAAAAGTCAGCTTTCCGTCCCATCGGAGCCGATCACGGCAGCAGCAGCGGCAGCGGTGGCGACGCGGGTCGAGGCGCCTCGGCCGCGGGCGGCTGAGCCAGGTCGCGCACGCCGCAGGCGCGCAGGAAGGCGGCGATGGCGTCGAGCGTGTGCGGGTCGCGGGTGCGGTCGATCGGATCGCCGGCAGGCACCCAGATAATGGTCTCGTAACGCGCCCGGGTGAGCAGCACCCGGTAGGTGTTCAGCCGATAGGCGATCTTGTGCGCGTCTCGGGCGACCTGCCAGTCGGTGCCGCAGAAGGACCGTGCCCGCCAAGCCTGCTGGCCAGGTGCACGCACCAGGTCGCCGTCCCAGCACAAACCCACATGATCGAGCTCCAACCCCTGCACGGAGAACTGGGTGGCGACCTGCTCCAGGGCGTCCGAGGCGCGCACGTCCCGCGGGTAGCGGTCCAGGAACCAGCGCGCCACCGCATCCGCATCCATGTGCGGTAGCTCCGCACCGAGCCCCTCCGCGCGCAGCCGGTGCGCCTTGGCGCTGCAGACGAGACCGCAGCGATGGATGTCGCGGCTGGCCGCACGAAGCCCGCGTCGCAGGCTGGAGAGGCTGCGGGTCAGCCGAAACGGTATCTCCGCGTCGCGGGCGATGCCGCGTGCGGCGGCGGCGTCGCCGCACAGCACGGCATCCGCCCAGGCAGCTGCGGAATCGTTGCGCAGCGAGCGCACCGGGACGTCGAGATGCAGGTCCGGCTCCGCCATCATGCCGGCGAGCGGCGGAAGCCGGTTGCGCGGTTCTGGGTCGGTCAGGGTCCGTGGTGCGGCGTGGATGCGCCAGTCGCTCCGTTCGCGTAACGCGTCACCCCATTCGGCGAGACCGCCCTCCCCGTCATGGATCTCCTGGCCGTGGCCGATCAGGCAGAGCACGCAGGCAAAGCCTGCATGACGCGACATGATGTCGAGCAGGTGCGCGGGCTCGGAACGATCGAGCTGCACCGGTCGGTCCCGCGTCTTGGCGATCGCCTGGCGCGCGGTCCAGCAGCGCTGCGCCTCGTCGATGATGATCACCTGTTCCGGCGGCGACCGCTCGGAGGCGACGAGATCGTCGCGGAAGCGGGGCAGCGCCTGGATCACCCCCTTCATCCGGTGCACGGCGTCGTGGCGGGTCTGGCCCTGCTTCACCGCGTCGCGCACCAGCGCCTCGCGCAGCACGTGCACCAGGGTCGGGTTACCGGTCAGGAAGGCGGCACCCGTCCTGGCCTCGACGCCGAACGCCGCGTTCAGGCCGCACAGCGTCTTGCCGGCGCCGGGGATGCCGGTGACGAACAGGATCGTCGGGCGTTGCTCGGCCTGCGCCAGCGCGATCAGTGCCGCGATACGATCCGCGGTGCGGGTCAGGTTGGTGGTGTCGGCGCGCGCGCTGACGATCTCCGCGACCGCGTGACGCGCGAACAGCAGGCAGGCGGCGTCGATGATGTTCGGCACCGGCTCGTAGGCGGCGTGCTCCCAGCTGCGCACGTCGATCGGACGGGAGCCGGTGGAGGGACGTGCAGCCAGCGTCCGCAGCAACGCGGGAAGCGACGTGCCGTCGGCATGCAGCACGTCCGGACCGAGCCCGGGGAAAGAGAACGGCAGCGTCTGCGTCTGCGCGACCGCATCCGTTGCGACCAGGATCGGCACGATCGGGTGGCCGCGCGTGCCGGCGTGGAAGTCCTGCAGGTCGAGCGCGTAATCGAGCAGCTGTCGGCGGTCGGTCTCGGCGAAACTGCTGGCACCGACCTTGAACTCGAGCACGAACACGCTGGCGGGAGAGAGCAGTACGGCGTCGATGCGTCCGCCCAAGCGGGGGATCTCGAACTCCAGCAGGAGCTGCCACTGCAGGACCTCCGGCAGCTGTGCGACGACGTCGTGCAGCACCTCGATCTCGCGCGACCAGGCTCGAAGCTGGGCGGGTTCGTGGCTGCGGAAGTGACGCACTGCGGCGTGGGAAAGCTGTCGCAGCAGTGTGGCGTCGTCGGTCGCCGTGAAGGTGGCCATGCTGCCGGACCACCATGCCGACGGCTTCGGCGAGTCCCGTCGCGAACCCTGATCCATGCGCCGCGGCTCGATCCGTTGCGCGCCCTTATGGCACACCCGAGGAAAGATATGATAGCGGAACGATAACCGCCGCTACTGCCGCAGCACCGCCCCGGTCGCCTTCGACACCGCCGCCACCACGCGGGCGCAGGCGGCCTCGATCTCGGCGTCGGTCAGGCTGCGCTCGCGCGGCTGCAGCACCACCTCGATGGCGAGCGACTTCTGCCCCGCCGGCACCGTGTCGCCCTCGTAGACGTCGAACAGGCTGACCTCTGCGATCAGCGCGCGCTCCGCCCCCCTCGCGGCGCGCAGCACGGCTTCGGCGGCGACCTCGCGTCCGACTAGGAAGGCGAAGTCGCGGAACAGCGGCTGGAACGGCGGCAGCTCCGGTGCGGCGCGTCGCCGGCGCTTGGGATCGGCCACCTCGTCGAGGAACAGCTCGAAGCCGGCCGCGGGTATGCCGAGCCCGATCTCGCGCAGCAGCGCCGGATGCAGGTCGCCGAAGCGTGCCAGCACGGTCCTCGGCCCCTGCCGCAGGGTGCCGGCGCGACCCGGATGGTAGTGGCCGGGCGCGTCCGCACCGACGCTCAGCGCCTCCATCGGCAGGCCCAGCCCGTCGAGCAGCGCCAGCGCGTCGGCCTTGACGTCCCACAGCGTCACCGGCTGGGCGCCGACACCGGGCCGACGCGGGGCGTGGCCGGTGCGCAGGCCGGCCGCGATCAGGCGCTGCCCGTGTTCGCCGAAGCCGGGACCGACCTCGAACAGCGCCAGCGCGTCTGCACCGCGCGCGGCGTTGCGCTTCGCCGCCAGCACTAGGGAGGCGAGCGGCGTCGGGCGCAGCTGGTCGAGGTCGGCGGCGATCGGATTGAGCAGGCGCAGGCTGTCGGGGATGGCGCCGAACCGCTCGGCCTCCTCGTGCGAGACGAAGGAGAAGCCGACGCACTCGGCCATGCCGCGCGCCGCCAGGGTGCGGCGGGCCGCGGCGGTGCGGGCCTGACGCGGCGTCAGCGCCGGCAGCGGCACCACGCCGAGCGACGGCAGCGGCACCGCGGGGATGCTGTCTAACCCGCGCAGGCGCAGCACCTCTTCGATCAGGTCGCACTCGGCCTCGATCGGGGCGACGTCGTCCGCGACCAGGCGGCGGTCGGGATCGAGCCCAGGAGACGGGTCCAGCACCGCGCTGGCGGCGATGTCGGGCCGGAACGAGGGGACGTCGAACGTCGCCGCGTCGTCGCTGCGGGCACGCACGGTGAAGCCCAGCGCCGCGAGCGCCGCCCCCGCCTCCTCGGCCGGCCCCTGCAGGCCGCCCAGGACCGCGCCGCCGCACAGCTCCAGCATCATCCGCGTCGCCGCCTCCAGGGCGGCGGCCGGCAGCGCCGGATCGACCCCGCGCTCGAAGCGCTGGCGCGCGTCGGAGGTGATGCCGTGACGGCGGCCGGAGAGTGCCACCCGCACCGGATCGAACAGCGCGCACTCGATGAAGACGCTGCTGGTCGTGTCCGAGACGCCGGTCGCCTCGCCGCCCATCAGGCCGGCGAAGGACTGCACTCCGGCCCGGTCGGCGATCACGCAATCCTCGTGATCGGCGATGTAGTCGCGGCCGTCGAGGCCACGGAAGCCCTCGCCGGCGCCGCGGCACAGCACCAGCGCGTCGCCGGCCACCTTGTCCGCGTCGAACACGTGCAGCGGGCGCCCGAGGTCGAAGGTGAAGAAGTTGGTGACGTCCACCAGGGCCGAGATCGGCCGCAGCCCGACGGCGAGCAGGCGCTCGCGCAACCAGGCCGGGCTGGGGCCGTTGCGGACGCCGCGCAGCGTGCGGCCGAGCACGTAGGGACAGGCCTCGGTGAACTCGTCGCGCCAGGCGATGGGCGAGGCGAACGTGCCCTCCACCGTCTCGGCGAGCCAGGGCTTCAGCCGGCCGCAGCCAGCGGCGGCGAGGTCTCGGGCGATACCGCGCACCGCCAGCGCGTCGCCGCGGTTGGGGGTGATGGCGATCTCGATGACCGGATCGTCGAGACCGGCGAAGCGGGCATAGGGCTGGCCCGGTGCGGTGCCGTCCGGCAGCTCGGCGATGCCGTCATGCTCCTCGCCGAGGCCGAGTTCGCGCAGCGAGCAGAGCATGCCGCGGCTGGCGACGCCGCGGATCTCGCCGACCTTGAGCACGGCACCGGTCGAGGGGATCACGGCCCCCGGCGGGGCGAAGATCGCCGATAGTCCGGCGCGCGCGTTCGGCGCACCGCAGACCACCTGCACCGGCTCGGCACCCGGTTCGCCGACATCGACCCGGCAGACACGCAACCGGTCGGCGTTGGGGTGCGGCTCGGCGGCGAGGATGCGCGCGGTGCGGAACGGCGCCAGCGCCGCACCACGGTCGGTGACGGCCTCCACCTCCAGGCCGATCCGGTTCAGGGCGGCGAGCAGCTCGTCCAGGCTGGCCGTACTATCGAGATGGTCGCCCAGCCAGGAGCGGGTGAACTTCATCGCTCAGAGGCCCTCATGCAGCAGCGCCGGCAGCAGCGGCGACGCGCCGTAGTGCCGCAGCCATCGCACGTCGCTCTCGTAGAACGAGCGCAGGTCGGGGATGCCGTGCCGCAGCATGGTCAGGCGCTCGATGCCCATGCCGAAGGCGAAGCCGGTGTAGCCGCGCGGGTCGATGCCGCAATTGGCCAGCACGCGCGGATGCACCATGCCGCTGCCCAGCACCTCGAGCCAGTCGGAGCCGGCGCCGATCTCGCCGGTGTGCCGGCTCCAGGCGATGTCGACCTCCATCGAGGGCTCGGTGAAGGGGAAGTAGGAGGCGCGGAAGCGCACCGGCAGCGAGGGCTGATCGAAGTAGGCGCGCAGGAACTCGATCAGGCAGCCCTTGAGGTGGCCGAGCGTGATGCCGCGATCCACCACCAGCCCCTCGCACTGGTGGAACATCGGCGAGTGGGTGGCGTCGTGGTCGGCGCGGTAGGTGCGGCCGGGCACGATCACCCGGATCGGCGGCGCCTGCTCCAGCATGGTGCGGATCTGCACCGGCGAGGTCTGGGTGCGCAACAGCCGCGTCGGCTCGCCGTCCGCGGTGGGCAGGTAGAAGGTGTCGTGGTCGGTGCGCGCCGGGTGGTGCGCCGGCGTGTTCAGCGCCGAGAAGTTGTGCCAGTCGGTCTCGATGTCCGGCCCCTCGGCGAGCCGGAAGCCCATCACGCCGAAGATCGCCACGATCTCCTCGATGGTGCGGCTGATCGGATGGATCGAGCCACGGGGCTCGCGCCGCACCGGCAGGGTGACGTCGACCCGCTCGCCCACGAGACGCGCATCGAGTGCCGCCGCTTCCAGCGCCTTGCCGCGCGCCTCGATCGCGGCGCCGAGCTCGTCGCGCAGGCGGTTCAGGCTGGCGCCCCGGGCGCGCCGTATCTCGGGTGCCGCGCGACCCAACTCCTTGAGCAGCAGGGTGAGGCGGCCGGACTTGCCGAGCGTGCCGACGCGGATCCCGTCCCACGCCCGCAGGTCGGGTGCGGCCGCCAGGGCGGCGAGCGTGTCCTGCCTCAGGCTCTCGAGGTCGTCCGACATCGCGTCACTCCGGAACGGCAGGGGCGGCGCCGACGCCGGGGGCGAGCCCCGACCGATGCCTCAGGCGAGCGCCGCCTGCACCTTGCCGACGATCTCGGCGAAACTCGCCGCGTCGTCATAGGCGATGGCCGCGAGCACCTTGCGGTCGATCTCGATCCCGGCCTTGTCCAGCCCGTGGATGAACACGCTGTAGGTCAGGCCGTGCTCGCGCACCGCGGCGTTGATGCGCTGGATCCACAGCCCGCGGAAGTCGCGCTTCTTGTTGCGTCGGTCGCGATAGGCGTACTGCAGCGACTTCTCGAGACGCTCGAGCGCGATGCGGTAGTTGGTCGAGGAACGACCGACGAAGCCCTTGGACTGTGCGAGGACCTTCTTGTGACGGGCGTGGGTGGTGACGCCCCGCTTGACGCGTGCCATGGGTCAGATGCTCCTCAGGCCAGCCCGTAGGGGGCCCACTGCTTCACCGTCTTGCCGTCCATCTCGGTCAGCGTCTGGGAGCCGCGGTTGGTCCGCTTCATCTTCTGCGGGCGGTTGATCAGGCCGTGGCGCTTGTTGCCGGGGCCTGCGAGCACCTTGCCGGTCGCGGTGATCTTGAACCGCTTCTTGACCGACGACTTGGTCTTCATCTTGGGCATTTCGCTCTCCTTCTGGATCGCTGCCAGACCCGGGACCGAGCCGCACGGCAGCCGTCGCGGCCGGGCATGCCCACCAGGCCCGGACGCGCGAACAGGGGCGGGTGTATAGAGGGCCGGGCGCGGCGGTTCAAGTGCCGGCGGACCGCCAGCATGAGCGACCGTCTCGCGCGTCTCGTCCGCCCGATACAATCCGCAACCTGCTGATCGTGATGCCCCGGAGTGCGATGGTGCTATAGGGGCGCCGGCTCAGCAGTGCGGCGGTCAGGCGGTTGATGGACGAGCTGGTAGGACGCATCGAGGTCAAGCCCGGCACCACGTCGCACGCCATCAGGCGTCGCCGGAGCCGGCTGCTCCTGTCGCTCCTGTTGCTCCTTGTGCTGGCGGGGCTGGTCGCCTGGTGGCTGCTGGCGGGATCCACGGCCAAGCAAGCCAAGCCGCCGGTGCCGCCGCAACCGGTCGGCGCGGCCAGGATCGGCACCGGCGACCTGCACGTCGTGCTGTCGGGCCTGGGCACGGTGACGCCGCTCGCGACCATCACCGTGCAGACGCAGATCAACGGCCAGCTGCTCTCTATCGGCTACCGGGAGGGCCAGATCGTGCACAAGGGCGACTTCCTCGCCCAGATCGATCCGCGTCCCTATCAGGCAGCGCTGGAACAGGCGCAGGGCACGCTGGCTCGCGACACCGGTCTGCTGCGGCAGGCGCGATCCGACCTCGCCCGCTACACGACGCTGATCAAGCAGCGCAGCATCGCCCAGCAGCAGGCGGCGGACCAGCAGTTCCTGGTGGAGCAGGACCAGGGCGCGGTGCTGGCGGACCAGGGCACCGTCGACAACGCGAAGGTCAACCTCGCCTACTGCCGCATCACCGCGCCGGTGACCGGACGCGTCGGGCTGCGTCTGGTCGACCCCGGCAACTACGTGCAGACCTCGAGCAGCACCGGGCTCGTGGTGCTGACCCAGCTGCAGCCGATCTCGGTGATCTTCGTGCTGCCGGAAGACGACGTGGCGGCCGTGTCGCAGCAGCTGCGCGCCGGCCGGACGTTGCCGGTCGAGGCCTATAACCGCACCGACGCGACGCGGATCGCCGCCGGCGCGCTGGACAGCGTCGACAACGAGGTGGACACCACCACCGGCACCGTGAAGCTGCGGGCGGTGTTCGCCAACGCCGACGAGGCGCTGATCCCCAATCAGTTCGTCAATGCGCGGCTGCTGGTGCGCACCCTGCCCGGCGTGACCGTGGCGCCGGTGGCCGCGGTGCAGCACGGCGCGCCCGGCGCGTTCGTCTACCGTGTCAAGCCGGGCGGCACGGTCGGCGTCGCCGTGGTCAAGACCGGCATCACCGACAACGACCAGGTGCAGATCCTGTCCGGCGTGGATCCCGGCGATACCGTGGTGGTCGATGGCGTGGACCGGCTGCGCGACGGCGCCCGCGTGCGGATCACCGCCGATGCCGGTGATGCGGCCGCCACCGTCAACGGCGGCCCCGGCGCCCCGCCGGGGCGGCAGACTCCGGGCCAGCAGACTCCGAGCCCGCCGTCGAAGGGCCAGCCGTCGCAGAGCCAGCCGTCGCGGGATGGGCACTGAACCCGGCCGATGAGTCCCTCGCGCCTGTTCATCCTGCGGCCGGTCGGCACGACGCTGCTGATGCTGGCGATCGTGCTGGTGGGAATCGCCGGCTACCAGTTCCTGCCGGTCTCCGCACTGCCGGAGGTGGACTACCCCACCATCCAGGTCTCCACCTTCTATCCCGGCGCCAGCCCCGAGGTAATGACCACCGCGGTGACGGCGCCGCTGGAGCGGCAGTTCGGCGAGATGCCGGGGCTGGGGCAGATGAGCTCGAACAGCTCCGCCGGCGCCTCGGTGATCACGCTGCAGTTCGACCTGTCGCTGTCGCTCGACGTCGCCGAGCAGGAGGTGCAGGCGGCGATCAACGCGGCGACCAGCCTGCTGCCGTCGGACCTGCCGGCGCCGCCGGTGTACGCCAAGGTCAATCCGGCCGACACCCCGGTGATCTCGCTCGCCATCAGCTCCCGGACGCTGTCGCTGACCCAGGTCGAGGACCTGACCGACGTGCGCATCGCGCAGAAGCTGGCGCAGCTGCCGGGGGTCGGGCTGGTCTCGATCGCCGGCGGCCAGCGGCCCTCGGTGCGTATCCAGGTGAACCCGCGCGCGCTGGCCGCCTACGGGATCCCGATCGACGACATACGCACCGACATCGCCAACCAGAACACCGACATCCCGAAGGGCAACTTCGACGGCCCCGCGCAGGACAGCACGATCAACAACAACGACCAGCTGCAGAGCTCGGCCGAGTACAGGCGCCTGATCGTCGCCTACAGGAACGGCGGCGCGGTGCGGCTCTCCGACGTCGCCTCGGTGATCGACGGCGCGGAGAACAGCGAGCTCGCCGCGTGGGCGAACCGGACGCCGGCGATCATCGTCAACGTGCAGCGCCAGCCCGGCTCGAACGTGATCGCGGTGGTGCGCTCGGTGCGCTCGCTGCTGCCCAAGCTGCAGCAGTCGCTGCCGCCCGCGGTGGACGTCGCGGTGCTCTCCGACCAGACCACCACGATCCGGGCGTCGGTGGCCGACGTGGAGTTCGAGCTCGGGCTCGCCGTCGTGCTGGTGGTGCTGGTGATCTTCGTCTTCCTGCGCAACCTGCCGGCGACGCTGATCCCCAGCCTTTCGGTGCCGATCTCGCTGGTCGGCACGCTGGCGGGGATGTACCTGTGCGGCTTCTCGCTCGACAACCTGTCGCTGATGTCGCTGACCATCGCCACCGGCTTCGTGGTCGACGACGCCATCGTCATGATCGAGAACATCGCCCGCTACGTCGAGCAGGGCGAGGCGCCGCTCGCCGCCGCCCTGCGCGGCTCCGGCGAGATCGGCTTCACCATCATCTCGCTCACCGTGTCGCTGCTCGCGGTGCTGATCCCGCTGCTGTTCATGGGCGACGTGGTCGGACGCCTGTTCCACGAGTTCGCCGTGACGCTGGCGATCACCATCGTGATCTCGGCGGTGGTCTCGCTGACCCTGGTGCCGATGCTGTGCGCGCTGCTGGTCAAGCACCGCCCGGCGCAGGCTCGCCACCGCCTCGACCTCGCCGCCGAACGCGGCTTCGAGTGGATCATCGGACGCTACGACCGCGGGCTCGGCTGGGTGCTGGACCACCAGGGACTGACGCTGACCGGGGCCCTGCTGACGCTGGGGCTGACCTGCGTGCAGTACGTGGAGATCCCGAAGGGGTTCTTCCCGGTGCAGGATACCGGCCTGGTCCAGGGCATCTCGTACGCGGCGCAGGACATCTCGTTCGGCGCGATGGCGGCCAAGCAGCAGGCGCTGGCGGACGCGATCCTGCGCGACCGCGACGTCGTCGACCTGTCGTCCTTCATCGGCGTCGACGGCACCAACGCCACGCTGAACAGCGGCCGGATGCTGATCTCGCTGCGGCCGCGCGACCAGCGAAGCGACGACGCCACCGCGATCATCCGCCGGCTGGAGCAGGAGACGCAGCCGCTCGCCGGCATTCGCATCGCCATGCAGCCGGTGCAGGACCTGACCATCGACAGCACCATCGGGCGCGCCCAGTACCTGTTCTTCCTGGAGAACCCGGACCAGAGCCTGTTCAGCGCCTGGGTGCCGCGCCTGGTCGCGCGGCTGGCCGAGACGCCGCAGTTCCGCGACGTCTCGAGCGACCTCGCCCAGCAGGGACGGGTGCTGCAGATGACGATCGACCGGCAGACCGCGGCACGGTTCGGGATCACGCCGTCCAGCATCGACAACGCGCTCTACGACGTGTTCGGCCAGCGCATCGCCTCCACGCTCTACACCCAGTCGAACCAGTACAGGGTGATCCTGAACGCCGACCTGCACGACCTGCGCAGCCTCGATGCGGCACTCGCCGGGATCTACCTGCCCTCGTCGACCGCCACCACCGGACAGGTGCCGCTGTCGGCGATCGTGCAGCCGTCGGAGACCACCGGGCCGCTGCAGATCCAGCATCTCGGCCAGTTCCCGTCCACCTCGATCTCGTTCAACCTGGCGCCCGGCGCCTCGCTCGACAGCGCGGTGGCCGCGATCTCGCACGCCGAGCACGACATCGGCCTGCCGGACAGCTTCCAGACCGCGACGCAGGGCGCGCTGTCGGCGTTCCAGAAGTCGCTCGGCAACGAGCTGCTGCTGATCGCCGCCGCCCTGGTCGCGGTCTACATCGTGCTCGGCGTGCTCTACGAGAGCTTCCTGCACCCGCTCACCATCCTCTCGACGCTGCCCTCGGCCGGGGTCGGGGCGCTGCTGGCGCTGCGCCTGGTCGGCGCGGACCTCGACATCATCGGCATCATCGGCATCATCCTGCTGATCGGCATCGTCAAGAAGAACGCGATCATGATGATCGACTTCGCGCTCGCCGCCGAGCGCGAGGAGGGCCGCAGCCCGCGCGACGCCATCCGCCAGGCCTGCCTGCTCCGCTTCCGGCCAATCCTGATGACCACGCTGGCGGCGATGCTCGGCGCGCTACCGCTGATGCTCGGCACCGGCGCCGGTTCGGAGCTGCGCCGCCCGCTCGGGCTGTGCATCGTCGGCGGCCTGCTGGTCAGCCAGCTGCTCACCCTATTCACCACCCCAGTGATCTACCTCGCCCTCGACCGCGCCGCCGAGCGGCTGTTCCACCGCCGCGCCAACCGCGACACCGGGGACGCCCGACCGGGTCCGGCACCGGCCGAATGACCGGCGACATGAGCGCTTGAACATCTCGGCGCCGTTCATCGCCCGGCCGGTGGCGACGACGCTGCTGCTGATCGGGGTGGCACTCGCCGGCGTGCTCGGCTACGCCAAGCTGCCGGTGTCGCCGCTGCCGGAGATCGACTTCCCAACCATCAGCGTGCAGGCGCAGCTGCCCGGCGCCAGCCCGGACGTGGTCGCGACCAGCCTCGCGGCACCGCTCGAGCGGCATCTGGGGGAGATCGCCGACGTCACCGAGATCACCTCGCAGAGCCAGATCGGGCAGACCCGGATCACGCTGCAGTTCGGGCTCGACCGCGACATCAACGGGGCGGCGCGCGACGTGCAGGCGGCGATCAACGCGGCCCAGGCGGACCTGCCGGCCAACCTGCTGTCGCAGCCGGTGTATCGCAAGGTCAATCCGGCCGATGCGCCGGTGCTGATCCTGGCGCTGACCTCGGCCACGCTGACGCGCGGGCAGATGTACGACGCGGCCAGCACGGTGCTGCAGCAGCAGCTCTCGCAGATCGACGGCGTCGGCCAGGTGATCATCAGCGGTGCCGCCCTGCCGGCGGTGCGGGTGGAGCTGGATCCGCTGGCGCTGTTCCATGCCAGCATCGGGCTGGAGGATGTCCGCTCGGCGTTGACGAGCGCCAACGCCAACAGCCCGAAGGGCGACGTCGAGGTCGGTGCGCAACGCTGGCAGATCACCACCAACGACCAGTCGACCCGGGCCGCCGACTACAAGCCGCTGATCGTCGCCTACCGCAACGGCGACGCGGTGCGGCTGTCGGACATCGCCGACGTGCAGGACTCCGTCCAGGACCTGCGCAACCTCGGTCTGGCGGACGGCCATCCGGCGGTGCTGGTGATCATCTTCCGCCAGCCGGGTGCGAACATCATCACCACCATCGACGGCGTGCGCGCGGCGGTGCCGCGCCTGAAGGCGGCGCTGCCGACCGACCTCGACATCACCTTTGCGTCCGACCGCTCGACCACCATACGCTCGGCGCTGAACGACACCCAGCGCACGCTGGTGATCGCGATGCTGCTGGTGGTCGGCGTGGTCTACGCCTTCCTGCGCAACGGCCGCGCTACGCTGATCCCGGCAGTGGCGGTGCCGGTCTCGATCATCGGCACCTTCGGGGTCATGTACCTGCTGGGCTACTCGCTCGACAACCTGTCGCTGATGGCGCTCACCATCTCGACCGGCTTCGTCGTCGACGACGCGATCGTCGTGCTGGAAAACATCTCGCGACACATGGAGGACGGCATGCCGCGCGGTGAGGCGGCGCGGCGCGGCGCGCAGGAGGTCGGCTTCACCATCGTCTCCATCACGCTGTCGCTGATCGCGGTGTTCCTGCCGATCCTGCTGATGGGCGGCATCGTCGGCCGGCTGTTCCGCGAGTTCGCGATGACGCTGTCGGTGGCGATCCTGGTATCGATGGTGATCTCGCTCACGGCGACGCCGATGATGTGCGCGCTGTTCCTGCGCGCCGGCGGCGCGCGGGACGTCGTGCGCCGGCGGAGCCTGTTCGCGCGGGTGCAGGACGGCTACGCGCGCACGCTGAAGCTGGCGCTGGACCACAGCCTGCTGGTGCTGCTGCTGCTGATCGGCACGGTGGCGCTGAACGTGTGGCTGATCACGATCATCCCGAAGGGCTTCTTCCCGGAGGAGGACACGGGGCGGATGATCGGTAGCCTGCAGGCCGACCAGAGCATCTCGTTCCAGCTGATGAGCCGCAAGTTCACGCAGATGATGGCGATCGTGCACGCCGATCCGGCGGTGCAGGACGTGGTCGGCTCGACCGGATCGGGCAGCGGCGGCGCGTCGGCGCAGACCAACACCGGGACGCTGTACATCTCGCTCAAGCCGCTGCGCCAGCGCGTCGGCATCGACCGGGTGATCGCGCGCCTGCGTCGCAAGCTCGGCGAAGTGCCGGGCGGCAGGCTGTTCCTGCAGCCGGTGCAGGACATCCGCGTCGGCGGCCGGCAGAGCAACGCCGAATACCAGTACACGGTGCTGGGCGACGACGCCGCCGAGGTGCAGCGATGGGCGCCGAAGCTGCTGGCCGCACTCGAGCGCGATCATACCTTCACCGATCTGAGCTCGGATCAGCAGCAGAACGGGATGGAGACCAACCTAGTCGTCGACCGCGACACCGCGTCGCGGCTCGGGCTGACCATGTACCAGATCGACAACACGCTGTACGACGCGTTCGGACAGCGCTCGGTGTCGACGATCTATAACGCACTCAATCAGTATCACGTCGTGATGGAGGTGGCGCCGCGCTACTGGCAGCGCCCGTCCATGCTCGGGCAGGTCTGGATCAGCACGTCCGGCGCGCAGCCGGGCGGCTCGGAGACCAGCGCGCTCAGCGCCGGATCGGTCAGCGCAGGGTCGGCGACCGGCGTCACCACCGCATCCGCGGCCGCGGTCGCGTCGGTCTCGACCACGCGCTCCTCCGCCGTCGCCTCGGCGGCGAACAGCAGCGCTGCGGTCACCAACCTGGCTGCGACCAGCGCCACCACGGCGGGCACGACCCCGAGCACCACGAGCGCTGCCTCGAACAACGCGGTGCGCACGGCGGCGCAGGCGGCGATCGCCACCACCGGCAAGGGCAGCGCCTCGAGCGGTGCCGCGGTCGCGACCGCGGTGGAGACGATGGTGCCGCTCTCGGCGGTGGCGCGCTACGCGCCCGGCAACACGCCGCTCGCGGTCAACCACCAGAGCCAGTTCGTCGCCAGCACGATCTCGTTCAACCTGCCGCCGGGCAAGTCGCTGAGCGACGCGACGGCTGCGATCGGGCGCGCGGTGCAGGCGATCCACCTGCCCGCCGACCTCACCGGCGGCTTCGCCGGCACCGCGCAGGTCTACCAGCAATCGCTGGCCAACGAGCAAATCCTGGTGCTCGCGGCGCTGGCTGCGATCTACATCGTGCTGGGGATCCTGTACGAGAGCTTCGTGCACCCGATCACGATCCTGTCCACGCTGCCGTCGGCGGGCGTGGGGGCGGTGCTGGCGCTGATCCTGTTCGGGATCCCGTTCACGATCATCGCGCTGATCGGCATGATCCTGCTGATCGGCATCGTCAAGAAGAACGCGATCCTGATGATCGACTTCGCGCTGCAGGCGGAGCGCGAGGACGGGATGGACAGCCGCGAGGCGATCTTCCACGCCGCCGTGATGCGCTTCCGCCCGATCATGATGACGACGAGTGCGGCGCTACTGGGCGCACTTCCGCTCTGCTTCAGCTTCGGCGAGGGCAGCGAGCTGCGCCAGCCGCTCGGGATCTCCATCGTGGGTGGCCTGCTCGTGAGCCAGGCGCTGACCCTCTACACGACGCCGATCGTCTACCTGTATCTCGACCGGCTGCGAGCCGCGACCCGATCCCGTCGCGCGACGGCACGGGCATGACGACAGGGCGGTGAGTCGGCGCTGAGGCGTGGATGGCCCACGAAGCCCGGCGAGCTTCGCCGGCTCACTCCCGCTCGATGGCTTCCCGAGCCCTCAAGTTGCTGAACAAGATGGATCCCCTCGCGCTTGCGGCCATCGACACTGTCCTGTGTACCGTAAAAAAGCAATGTTGTAGTTGTCAAACTCAGTCGAGGTAGATTACCAGGAAAGCATGGCCTGGATCACTCTGATCGTGGCGAATGCGGTCACCGTCGTGATAGCGACGATTGTTGCACTGCTTCTTGTGGTCGCTGCGCAGTTTGGATTGAACGACGGGCCGCTCGGCAGAGCGCCTGTTCCGCTCTCGTGGTCGGTGGCTTTGCAAGGCTTTGCGATTCCGGTGACGGTCATCGTGATCTTTTTTCTACCGGCCGTCGTCCTGCTGAAACACGACATGCCAGCATGGGCCTTCGGGGTAGCCTCATTCCCCTACATTTTCCTTTTAGTTACGTCGCCAGTCTGGTGGCGGCCGCTTGTCTTGTTTTTGGGTTGAGGCCCTGGCGGCGCGATCCGCTTCAGCTTCTCGTCGAACGCCGCTTCGTCCTCGTCGCAGCCGAGTGGCGAGCGGTTTCTTTGGAACGGTCGGGTTGGAGCAGACTGCTGTCTGGCTCAGTAGTCGCTTGCGTCTTCTCCTCGGTTTTCTGCATTCGGGAGTTCCTCAGCCTCATCAACCTTCCCTGGTTTTTCTGCTTCTGCAGGAAGAAACAAAGGCCGCGAGGCAGAGGTCCCTGGGGCATGTATGGCTAGCCAAGTGGGTCTTGTCCGTGCCGGGGCAGCTCATGTCGCCGCCTGCCGCTCGACGAACCGTCCCGGCGGCATGCCGACACGACGTGCGAAGGCGACGCTGAAAGTGCTGGCGGAGCTGTAGCCCACGCGCCTCGCCACATCGCCAATCCTGACATTGTCCTCCCGGAGCATGTTCTGCGCCAGCGCCATGCGCCACGTCAGCAGATAGTCGATCGGCGCGGTGCCGACCGCGCGTCGGAAGCGGTCGAAGAAGGTCGAGCGCGACAGCGCCGCCTCCTCCGCCAGCTCGGCGACCGTCCAGCTTCGGCCGGGACTCTCGTGCATATGCCGGATCGCGGTGGCGAGGCGAGGATCAGCCAAGCCGCGAAGCAGTCCCGGCGAGGCCTCGGTCCGCGTCGTCGAGCGGAGCGCCTCGATCAGCAGCACCTCCAGCAGCCGCGCGAGGATCAGGTCTCGTGCGGGCTTGGCCCCTCGCGCCTCCTCGCCGATCAGCCCCACCAGGGTCGCGAGCCTCGCCTCGCCACGAACGTGAACCAGTTCCGGTAGCAGCGACACCAGCAATGCCGCATCCGGCGAGCCGAATGCGCAATGGCCGATGAGGATCACCACGTCCGCCGCGCGCGCGGGATCGCCGAGCCTCACCTCGCCAGCGGCGAGCATGACAGGCTCGCTGTAGCGGCGGGGCGGCGGCGGTTCGGCGCTGGTCACGGTGTAGCTGTAGGCCGCCGGGATCAGCAGGAAGTCGCCCTGGCTCAGCTCGACCGGCTCGCGACCGGCGGTAGCCAGGCTGCAACCGCCGCGCAGGACGACGCAGTAGAAGGGCTGCCGGTCGTCGGTGCGGCGTAGCCGCCATCGGCCGGCCCCGGTGACGAGCTTGGACAGCGTTCCGGTCGGCTTCAGCAGGGATACGACCTCCGCCAAGGGATCGATCATCCGGACCTCCGACCATCAGAACTGGACGATCGAACATAGCAAGTCCGGCGAGCGCAGCCCAGCTTGGTAGTCGTCCTGATCCAAGGGAGACGCCTCATGCCAACCGTCCTCATCACCGGCTGTTCGTCCGGCTTCGGCCTCGAGACAGCCCGCTATTTTCTCGAACGCGATTGGAATGTCGTTGCCACCATGCGGCAGCCGAAGCAGGATGTTCTCCCGAGATCCGATCGCCTTCGCGTGCTGGCGCTCGACGTCACTGACCAGGCGAGCATCGAGCGCGCGATTGCCGAAGCCGGGCCGATCGACGTGCTGGTCAATAATGCCGGGATCGGCTGGCTGAACGCGCTTGAGGGCACGCCGATGGCGGCCGCGCGCGAGCTGTTCGAGACCAACACGCTCGGGCTGATGGCGATGACGCAGGCGGTGCTGCCGCAGATGCGCGAGCGGCGATCCGGCTTGATCGTCAACGTCTCGTCGAGCGTGACGCTGAGGTCGCTGCCGCTGCTCTCGGTCTACACCGGCAGCAAGGCGGCGGTGAACGCCTTCTCGGCCTCGCTCGCGCTCGAGCTGGAGCAGTTCGGCGTCCGCGTCCGCGTCGTGTTGCCCGGCCGTGGGCCGGACACTGCTTTCGGCGACAACGCCCGCGCCCGCATGACGGACGGATTCCCCGAAGCATACGCCGAGATGGTTCAGGGCGTTTTCAAGGGCTGGGAGCAGGAGTCCGGCCCGGTGACCCAGTCCAGCGACGTGGCCGAGGCGGTGTGGCGCGCGGCCAACGACCCGTCGTGCCCTGCCGAGCTGCCGGCCGGTGCCGACGCGGTCGCGGCGGCCGCCAGGCGCTGATCCCATGAGGCAAGATCAGCATCCGCTCGGTACGCCCTTTCCACCCGATGCGACCGCCGACGACGTGCTGGCTGGCATCGACCTGACTGGCCGCAACGCGATCGTCACGGGCGGTCATGCCGGCATCGGCCTTGAGGTCACCCGCGCACTGGCGAAGGCCGGCGCGCGTGTCATGGTCGGCGCACGCGATCCGGATCGGGCAGTGGCGGCGCTGGCCGGGATGGAAGGCGTCGTGGTCGGGCGGCTCGACCTGGTCGACGCCGTGTCGATCGACGCCTTCGCCGGCGATTGGCTCGGCGGTGGCCGACCACTCCACATCCTGATCAACGGCGCGGGTGCGTCCGGCGGGCCGGAGCGGGACGCGCGCGGCTACGAGACGCAGTTCGCGACCAATCATCTCGGCCACTTTCAGCTCACGCTGGCGCTGCTGCCGGCGCTGCGCGCCGCGAACAGCGCGCGGGTGGTCAACGTCTCGTCGGGTGCGCAACGCTTCGGCTCGATCCGCTGGGACGACCCGAACTTCGCAGAGGGCTGTGACAACCTCGCCGCCTACGCCCAGTCAAAGGTCGCCAACGTGCTGTTCGCGGTCGAGCTGGATCGGCGGGGGGCGGCGGACGGCATCCGCGGCTACGCCGTGCATCCAGGCGTGGTCGTCGGCACCAAGCTGAACGCCGCGGCGGGCAACGAGGCGCTCCGGCGCATGGGGCTGATCGACGCGGCTGGGCGACCCATCATCGATCCGACCGTCGGCAAGAAGACGCCGTCTCAGGGCGCCAGCACGATCGTCTTCGCGGCTGCGAGCCCGCTGCTGGCCGACATCGGCGGCGTATACCTCAAGGACAACGACATCTCGCCCGTGGACGACACGTCGCGCCAGCTCACCGCCGATTGCATCCCGGCGGAGGTTGCGTCGCACTCGATCGATCCGACGGCGGCGGAGCGACTCTGGTTGCTGAGCGAGCGCCTGCTCGAGAGGTAGGCGCACCGGGCGATCTGCCGTGGCCGGCCGGGCACCGAGCCGACCGCCGAACGGTTCTCGCCGGAGGGGGCCGCATCTCACTCCCATGGCTGAGGCGATGCCGATGCACGAGTATCTGGCAGCCGTCGCCGCGCGCTTGAGACGTGGCGGCGATAAATGCGATCAGGCGGCTGCGCTCCACGGCGTGACCGGCTGACCACCGAAGATACGCTCGCGGGGCAGCTCGAAGATGAAGTAGGGGTTGAGCATCGGCGGGGCGCCAGCGGCGTCGAGCCGCGCTACCTGATCCTCGGAGAGCGTGACTTCGAGCGAGGCGATGTTCTGCGTCACCTGCTCGACCCGGCTCGCGCCGATCAGCACCGTCGACACGCCCGGCCGCCGCGCCACCCACGCCAGCGCCACCTGCGCCATCGGCCGCCCGACCTCGTCGGCGACCCCACGCAGCACGTCGACCACGGCGAAATTCCGCTCGGTGAACAGCATCCCGCCAAACGGGTTGTCGCCGTTGAGGCGCCCGTCGCTGCCGCCCTCCTGCGCCTCGCCGGAACGATTCGGCAGGCTGCCGGCGGGGCCGGCCTCGGCGATCTTCTCGCGGCCGTACTTGCCGGTGAGCAGGCCGGCGGCGAGCGGGCTCCACGCGACCAGCCCCATGCCGAGCGCCTGGCCCGCCGGCAGGATCTCTAGCTCCACACCGCGATCGATCAGCGAATAGCTGTACTGGAGCCCGACCGGCTCTGGCAGGCCGTGGGCGCGGGCCAGCGCCGCGATCTGCGCCGCATACCAGGCGGGCGCGTTGGAGAACCCGTAATAGAGGATGTCGCCACGCCGGACCGCGTCGGTCAGCGCGCGCAGCACCTCCTCCGGCGGTGTCGTCCGGTCCCAGACATGGGTCCAGTACATGTCGATGAAGTCGGTGCCGAGGCGCTTGAGCGAGCCTTCGAGGCCGTCACGGATGTTGCGCGCCGAATTGCCGCCGGCGAGCGGTGTGCCCCGCGCGCGCGGGAAGCCGGACTTGGTCGCGATCACCATCCGGTCGCGGTTGCCACGATCCTTGAGGAAGCGACCCAGCATCTCCTCGCTCTGGCCGCCTGAGTAGACATCGGCGGTGTCGGCGAAATTGCCGCCGACCTCGACGTAGGCGTCGAAGATGGCGCGCGAGGTCGCCTCGTCCGCACCCCAGCGGCCGGCACCGAAGGTCATGGTGCCCAGCGCCAGCGGGCTGACCGCCAGGCCGGATCGGCCCAGCGTGCGATAGCTTGTGAGGTCCATTGCTGCATTTCCTTGATTAGTCGAAACGGAGGTGGGCACTCGAGCTCCGGAGATAAGCGGTGATGGTCGGCAAAGGCCTGTGAAAGTCATGCAGCAATGAAACGCGGCGAGCTCGACGACCTAGCGTCGTTCGCGGCGGTCGCCCGCGAGCGGAGCTTCACCCGCGCGGCGGCCTCTCTCGGCCTGTCGCCCTCAGCGCTCAGCCACGCGATGCGCAGCCTCGAGAAGCGGCTCGGCGTGCGGTTGCTCGCGCGCACCACACGCAGCGTCGCGCCCACCGCGGCTGGGGAGCGGCTGCTGCGTTCGCTCGATCCGGCGCTGGAGGAGGTGGCGCGGGGACTATCGGCGCTGGCCGACTGGCGGGGGGCGCCGTCGGGCGCGGTGCGGCTTGCGACGTTCGGCTATGCCGCGCGCGCCATTCTCGCACCCCGACTGCCGCGCTTCCTGCTCGACCACCCTGAAGTCTCGGTGGAGGTCATCGTCGACGACCGCCTCGTCGACCTGGTCGCTGCGGGCTTCGACGCCGGCATTCGTCTCGGCGAGACGGTTGAACGCGACATGGTCGCGGTGCCTGTCGGGCCCGAACTGCGCACGGTGGTTGTCGGAACGCCCGCCTACTTCGAGCGCCACGCCGGACCGGAAACGCCCGCCGGCCTGGAAAGGCACGTCTGCGTGAACTATCGCCTGATCGGCGGCGGCGGGCTGCTCCCTTGGGAGTTCAGACGGCACGGCCGCGAGGTGAAGGTTCGGCCGGCGGGCCAGCTCGTCGTCAACGACGAGGCGATCGCGGCCGCCGCCGTTCGCGCCGGCGCCGGACTCGGCTACATGATGGAGCACGACGTCGCGGACGAGATCGCCGATGGGCGGCTCGTCCAGGTGCTGGACGGCTGGTCCGCGCCCTACCCGGGCTGTCACCTCTACTATCCCAGCCGGCAGGTCACGCCCGCGCTCCGCGCGCTGATCGACGCGCTGCGATGGCGCGGCGCTAGCATAGCTGCTCCGGACTGACACCCGATGCCGTCGCCGGCCAGGATGCGGCCGAAGTCGCGAACGGAGGCAGCTTTGAGCACCGGTCCGAAGACCGTGGCCTTCATTGTCGACCGGGCGCGCGGCGCCGGCGACGTCCACGCCAGTATTCGGCGAGCACGGCCTCTACTGCCAGGGCCGGATGGTGGCCATGGCGTGCGATGACCAGCTGTTCATCAAGCCGGGGCCGAAGAGGCTTCTCCTCACCCCGGAGCGAAGCCCTGTCTCGTCATCGATGCCGGGCGTTTGGACGACGGCGAGTGGCTGACCGAGTTGTTCCGGATCTCCGCCGCTGGACTGCCACCGGCCAAGTCGGAATCATCGCGATGGAGGCGAGGCCCCGGTGCGTGAGCGGGCGCCCAGGTGCCGGCGGATGAGCGCGGCGGTTTCGTCGCTTGCGGCATTGTAGACGACCATGCCGAGCTCCGGCCGGCCGTCGACGGCGAAGGCGGAGAACTCAAGCTCGATCAACCCGAACTCGGGATGGCGTATGCGTTTCAGTCCCTCGCCATGCGCCACCACGTCGTTGTCTCGCCACAGGCGGTCGAAGTCGGGGCTTGCCCGCGACAGCTCGGCCACCAGCTTGGTGATCTCCTCCGTCGCACCTGCCCGCGCCGCATCCGCGCGGAACGCGCCCACGACGAAGCGCGCGACGCTCTCCCAATCCTCTTGCGCGGCCTGCACCCGCTGGCTGCCAAACATGAGCCGCAGGATGTTGCGCTCTTCGCGCGGCAGCTGCGAGTAGTCCGTGAGCAGCGCAGCGGCGGCCCGGTTCCAGGCGACAACGTCCCAGGTCGCCGTCTTGATCAGCGCGGGGCTGACCTCCAGCGCGTCGAGCACCCGTTGCAGCCGTGGGGTCACGCCCTCGACGCGCTTGTAGCGAACCTCCGGCGGACGACCGAGACCGAGCATGAACAGATGTTCGCGCTCGGGCTCGGTCAGCATCAGGCCGTTGGCGATACGGTCGAGCACGTCGGCCGACGGCGCGCCGCCGCGGCCCTGCTCGAGCCACGTGTACCAGGTCGGGCTGATGTTGGCGCGGCTCGCGACCTCCTCCCGGCGGAGCCCCGGCGTACGACGGCGACCGCCCGCGAAGCCGAGCGCGGCAGGGTCCAGCCGTGTGCGGCGGTCTCGGAGGTAGATGCCTAGATTGTTCGGTGCGTCCGTCGACATGGTGATTCTGTTGGTAGGTATACCAGGATAGCCTCACTACTTTAACTGGACGCGATATAGGCCGACAAACGGGCTTCGACAATCTCGGAGACCATCCATGCGCGTATTCCTCACCGGCGCGACCGGCTTCATCGGCTCGCGAATCGTGCCCGAGCTGCTCGGTGCCGGACACCGAGTGCTGGGACTGACCCGCTCCGACGCTGGCGCCCGCCAGCTTGAACAGGCCGGCGCCGAGGCGTATCGCGGCACGCTCGAGGAGCCGGACAGCATTGCCAGCGGCGCGGCGAAGACGGACGCGGTCATCCACTGCGCGTTCGATCACGACTTCTCGCGCTTCGTTGAGAACACCGAGAAGGATGCCCGCGTCATCGAGGCGATCGGAGCCGTGCTCGCCGGCTCGGATCGACCCTTCATCATCACGTCGGGTACCGGCATGGGCAGCCCGGGACCGGGCCAGCTCGCCGTTGAGGATGTTTTCGACCGCGAGAACCCGAACCCGCGCCGCCTGTCCGAGCTGACCGGCGAGAAGGTCGCGCGGCACGGCGTGTCGGTCGCCGCAGTGCGGCTGCCGCAGGTGCACGACACCCAGAAGCAGGGTCTCATCTCGCCCGCGATCGAGATCGCACGGGCGAAGGGCGTGTCGGCCTATGTCGGCGACGGCGCCAACCGCTGGCCGGCCGCGGCCGTCTCCGACGTCGCGCGCCTCTACCGGCTGGCGCTCGAGCACCACGAAGCGGGAGCACGTTGGCACGCTGTCGCCGAGGAGGGCGTGCCGATGCGCGACATCGCCGAGGTGATCGGCACCGGGCTTGGCGTGCCTGTCCGGTCGCTCTCGCCTGACCAGGCAATGGAGCATTTCGGCTGGCTCGGCCCGTTCGCTGGCGCCGACATGCCGGCGTCGAGCACCGTCACGCGCGAGCGGCTCGGCTGGAGCCCGACGGGTCCGGGCATCGTCGAGGACCTGCGGAACATGAACTACGGTCCAGCCGGCACCTGATCCCGCCTCGGCCGCGTTCTGACCATCAGGCGCCCCTCCCTTCAAGCAGGAATCTCATCATGATCGAGCAGACGCTCTCCACCCTGCCGCGCGAGGCCAAGGGCCCGCTCGCCCCGCCGCCCGTGCTCGGCGGCTCCATCCAGGCGGTAGCCGACGCCATCGCCGGCTGGCCGGAGATCGAGGCGACCACGCACTGGCACCTCAACGACCAGACCCGGGTCGACGGCATCGACTTCTACGTCGGTGCGGACGAGCTGGGTCACATCCATCTCGACGGTTCGATCCACCTCGCCACCACGCCCGAGCTGAGCCGCAAGATGGTAGCCGAGGGTCTTGGGCAGCCATTCCCGTGGGCGCGCGGGTGGACGCTCGCCGGCGTGAACCGACTGGGCGTCGACGGTGCCGTGGCGCTGTTCCGTCGCAACTACGATCGGCTGCGGCCACCGGAGGCGCTGTCATGATCGTCGTCACCACGCCCACCGGCAATATCGGACATCACGTGCTCCAGCACCTCGTCGAGGCCGGCGAAGACGTGCGCGTCGTCGTCCGCGATGCGGGCAAGCTCCCGCAGAACATCCGCGAGAAGGTCGAGGTCATCGAGGGTTCGCACGGCGATGCAGTCATCGTCGATCGCGCATTCGACGGAGCTGAGGCGGTGTTCTGGGTCGTGCCACCGACGCCGGGCGAGACGCTCGAGGAGACCTACCTCGATTTCACGAGGCCGGCCGCTGACGCGATCCGCCGCCTGGGCGTCCCCCGCATGGTCGTCGTCACCGCGCTCGGCCGCGGCACGGCGTGGGAGGACAGAGCGGGGCTCGTCACCGCGTCCATCCGCATGGTCGATCTGTTGCGGGACACAGGCGCCGCGGTCCGCGGCCTCGCCATGCCCGGCTTCATGGAGAACGCGCTCCAGCAGGTCGGCGCGATGAGGCAGGGGCAGATGTTCGGTCCGATCGATCCCGACCGGAAGGTGCCGCACACTGCTACCCGCGATATGGGTGCCGTCGCGGCGCGCCTGCTTCGCGACCGTTCCTGGGCGGCCCAAGAGGACGTGCCGGTGCTCGGGCCGGAGGACCTGTCGTTCAGCGAGGTCGCCGGCATCGTCTCGGAGGTCCTCGGACGCGAGGTCCGCTACAGCCAAGTGCCGTTCGAGGGCTTCAAGGCGCAGCTCAAGGAACGCGGCATGAGCGAGAACTTCGCCCAGGGCTATGTCGACATGATGCGCGCCAAGAACGATGGCATGGACAACGCGGCCGTGCGGACGGCTGGGTCCAGAGGACCAACGACGTTCCGGCAGTGGGCGGAGGAGGAGCTGAGGCCGGCGATCTCCGGCTGAGGGACGCCGAGGCGCCGAACCCGGCGTCTCGGCTCCGCGTCTCAGATCGCCTGGCCGCCCGAGACCTCGATCCGCTGCGCGTTGACCCAGCGATTGTCCTCCGAGAGGAGCGACGCGATCATCGGACCGATATCGTTGGGCAGCCCCGGCCGGCCGAGCGCGGTCGCCAAGGAGATCGCCTTGTTGATCTCCGGATTGTCGCATACCACGCCGCCCGAGAAGTCGGTCTGGATCGCGCCCGGTGCCACCGTGTTGACCGCGATCCGCCGCGGCCCGAGCTCCTTCGCCATCTACCGGGTGAGCACCTCGACCGCGCCTTTCATCGCGGCGTAGGCGATGCGACCGGGATGGATGATGCGGGTCAGCCCCGAGGACAGGTTCACGATGCGGCCGCCGTCGTTGATCAGCGGCAGCAGCTCCTGGGTGAGCAGCAGCACGCCCTTGACGTGGATGCGGTAGAGGCGGTCGAAATCCTCCTCGGTAATTTCGCTGAGCGCACCGGCATGCGAGTTGCCGGCATTGTTGACGAGATAGTCGAAGCGCTCGACGTGCCACTCGCCTAGGACGCGCCGAACCTCGTCGACGAAGCCGGCGAAGGCGCTGCTGTCGCCGGTATCGAGCTGCAGCGCGGCGGCCCTGATCCCGGCCTTCTCTGCGGCGGCGACCACCTCATCGGCAGCTTGCCTGTTGGCATTGTAGGTGAAGATCGACGCGATCCCACGCTCGGCGAGCGCGAGCACGGTGGCGCGACCGAGGCCCCGGCTGCCGCCGGTGACGATCGCGATGCGGGTCTGATCGGGCATGAGAGTTCCCCTCGTGGTCATGTCGGCCATATGGCGCCACCGCGCACACGGATTAGGTCGCCATTGCCGCCATCGCTGTTTTCCCCGAGAGAACAATCGTCATGGACCGGCTGACCACGCTTGAACTGTTCACCCGTGTCGTGGACCGGCGCAGCTTCACGGCCGCGGCCGCGGACATGAAGCTGTCGCGCCCGGTCGCCACGTCGGCCATCAAGGCGCTTGAGGCGCGGCTCGGCGTTCGCCTGCTGCAACGCTCGACCCGCCACGTCGCGCCAACGGTTGAGGGTGAAGCCTACTATCGGCGTTGCCTCGCCATCCTGGCTGAAGTCGAGGATGCCGACCGTTCAGCGACAGGTGCGGTCGCCGGCACATTACGGGTCGACGTAGCGGGCAACATCGCGCGGACCATGCTGCTCCCGGGGCTTCCCCAATTGCTCGCGCGGCATCCGGACCTGACGGTGCATCTCAGCGAAGGCGAACGCTTCGTGGACCTCGTGCGCGAGAGCATCGACTGCGTCGTCCGCGCCGGCGAGCTCGCCGACAGCGACATGGTGGTGCGCCGACTGGGCCTGATCAAGGAGATCACCTGCGCAAGCCCTGCCTACCTCGCCGAGCACGGCACGCCCGCGACCCCCGACGACCTCGCCGGCCACGTCATGGTCGGGTTCGTCTCGACGCGAACCGGTGCGGTCCTGCCGCTCGAGTTCAGCCGCGGCGGCGAGGTCGTAGAAGTGACGCTTCCGACCCGCCTCCTCGTCAGCAGCGCCGACGCGAGTGCGGCTGCCGCCCGGGTCGGCCTTGGCCTCGTCCAGGCGCCGCGCCACCGCTTCGCCAACGACCTCGCGTCGGGCGCGCTGGTGGAGATATTGACCGATTATCCACCGACGGCGACGCCGCTTTCGGTGCTCTACCCGTCGACCCGCCACCTCTCCCCGCGCGTGCGGGTCTTCGTTGACTGGCTGATCGAAGTTCTGGGCGCGCGATTGGAGGCGAACGGCTCGTGACCGCGTGACATCGGGCCGAGCAGCTCGTTCACGCCGAGAACCGGTCCGTGCCGGCCAGCGGCGGCTGCGCCAGCGCCAGGCACCATCAAAGGCGGTGGCCTGGTCGAACGCAGATTTCGCGCAGAGGGCTCGCATCATCTGTTGCTGGAGGCTCTGGTCGGATCCGGCGCGAGGAGCTGCCGGAGGTCGCGGAGCGCGACATCGAGCCGTTCCGCCAGCCCGGACCCGGGCTCGTCGAGCCATGCCATCGTCGCGTGAGTGAACGCGGCCATTCCGGTGCGGGCGGCGAGCAGCGCCGGCTGCTCACCGACGCCCCGCGCCCGCAGCGCGGCGGCGAGCGCGTCCGCCAGCACCTCGAGCTTGGCCAGCTCGCGCTCGTGGAGCGCCGGCGTGGCGGAAACCACCGCCTGCCGCGGTTCGGAGAAGGTCCGGTTGGCCTCCAGCAGCGGCACCAACGACCGGAACGCGTGAAACAGCGTGTCCAGCGGTCCGAGCTCGCCGGGCGCAACGGCGACAGCCTCGGTGAGCGCTGGGCGTAGAGCCGCCTCCCCGCCGAACAGCGTCTCGCGCTTGTCCGGAAAGTAGCGGAAGAAAGTCCGCTCCGTGACGCCGACGCGCGCGGCGATCTCGGCGGCCGTGGTCCGGTCGTAGCCCCGCTCCCGGAAGAGCTCGAGCGCCGCCTGCTGGAGGCGGGCGCGCACACCGTCGGGGCT